>NZ_JBHVAK010000006.1:82000-163491 GCF_042667085.1 Nocardia sp. NPDC057353 | reverse complement strand
AGCCGGAGTTCCGGCTCGCCCGACGCCGATCTCAGCCCAGCTCGGCGAGCTGCGGGACGACCGGCGCCAGGCTGTCGATCCACGCCGCGGGCTTGCCCGCGGGCGGCATGACGATCACCTGCTGCACGCCGATCTTCGCGTACTCGGCCATCGAGCGGACGAACCCGTCATGGTCGTTCGGGTTCGGCGAACCGGCCATCACGGTCACCCGGATCTCCCCGAAGTCCCGGCCCACCGCGTCGCAGTGCCCGCGCAGCACATCGATCTTGTGCTCGACCTCGGCGGGCGAGGTGCCGAACAGGTTGCAGCGATCCCCGTACTGCGCGACCAGCCGCAGCGTCTTCTTCTCGCCCCCGCCGCCGATCAGCACCGGTGGCGTGCGCAGCGGCTGCGGCGAGCACAGCGTCTCCGCCAGCTGGTAGTGCTTGCCCTCGAAGGGCCCGTTGTCCGCCGGATCCCACATCTGCTTGGCGATCCGCAGCGCCTCCTCCAGCCGCTCGAACCGCTCCGCGATCGGCGGATACGGCACGCCGAGCCCGAGGTGCTCGCGCTCGAACCAGGCCGCCCCGATCCCGAGCACCGCCCGTCCGCCGGAGAGCACGTCCAGCGTGGTGACGATCTTCGCCAGCAGCCCCGGGTGCCGGTAGGTGACCCCGGTGACCAGCAGCCCGAGGTCGATCGTGCTGGTGTGCGCGGCCAGGTAGCCGAGCGAGGTGTAGCCCTCCAGCATGTGCGCCTCGGCGGGCAGCCCGGTCGGCTCGATCTGGAAGAAGTGGTCCATGAAGGACAGCCAGGTCGCGCCGGATTCCTCCGCCGCCCGGCCGACCGCGGCGAGCTCACCGGCGATGGCCGCGGGCCCGCCGTCGATATCGAAGATGGGAACGTGGATGCCGAGCTGCATGACGTGCGCCTCCTTGGGGTCGGTGCCTTGGTGTCGACGCTATTACCTGGAGTGCACTCCAGGGCAAGTCGCGACCCACCCCGCCACCACCGCGAGCCCGCTCTCGCGGTGCACGAGCAGGAAGCCGAACGGCCGGTCGAACCGCACCCGCAGGATGGTCGTCGTCCGCTTCGGCGGCGGCGGGGGAAGCGCTGCTCCGACCCGCATGCCGAACGCGCTCACCGCCGCCGCGGTGAAGCCGGTCGCGGTGAACTCGGCCAGCACGTCCTGCGCTCCCTGGGAGATCGCCAGCGCGGTCGTCGAGATGCCGGGGAAGTGCCCGCGGGTGGTGTCGCGCGCCGCCTCGACCCCGAACAGCTCGGCCCGGGCGAGCAGGTTGTGGTGCGAGCGGAGTGCGAACGGCGGCAGCTCGACCTGCAGCGAGTCCTTCTGCCGGTGCCCGTACACCTCCTCGCGGGTGAGTCCGGGGCCGTCGGCCGCCAGGCCGGTGCGGACCGGAACCGCGCCCGCGAGCGCGGCGATCCCCGCCTCGAACACCGCGGCGGGCCGCTCCGGACCGAGCAACAGGTGCACGTCCGCATCACCCGTACCCGTGACCACCGCCCGCGTGACCGGGGTGGCCGCGTCCAGCGTCGCGACGTCGGCGACCCACGGCACCGTGCGGGTGAGCCCGGCCGTCCGCTGCCCCCGCCACGGCCCGTCGTCCGGGACGAGCGTCGTCGGGAAGAACTCGTGCAGCCACTCGGTGTTCGCGGCCAGCGCGGTGGCCAGCACGAACACCGTGCTGTCGTCGACGGTGAGCGGGAAGCGGTCGATCAGCCCCTTCGTGTAGCGGCGAGCCCAGTCGTCCAGCGCCTGCTGCCCGGTGAGCGGCGCGACCGTCCCGGACGGCACCGTCGCGCGCCACTCCGGGCGCACCGGCAGCCCGTTGCGCACCCAGAAGCCGAGCGCGGCGGAAAGGTCGTCCGAGTTCGCCAGCAACTCCAGCAGCTTCAGCCCGCCCTCGTGCGCCGCCGCCGCGGGCAGGCCGACCGCGGCCTCCAGCTCGGCCCGCGCCGGGCCGTCGGCAGCGCCCGCGAGCAGGGCGAGCAGTGGCCACACGCCCGCCCCGGAGAGCACGAAGTCGCCGGTCCCGGCGGCGGCTGCCCAGCGTGCGGTCAGGTCGTTGGCAGCGGTGACGAACTGCGGTGAGATGGTCTGCACAGCATCACGATACGAAACACCGCTATCCTCCCGGCATGTCCGAGCCCGTGCACGGCCGTACTCACCCCGCACGCCGCTGCGGTCAGGGGCGGGTGGCGCGGGCGCGGGCCAGCACCTCGTCCTCGGTGAGGGCGCTGGCGGGGTGGTGGCTCAGGCACATGGGCACCGCGAGCCGCGCGAAACCCATGCCCTCGGTGGTGCCGTAGAAGCTGCCCGCGCCCAGCCGGGCGATGTCGTCGACGTGGCCGCCCTTCGCCCTGGCCAGGTCGGTGGCGGCCTGGATCTGGACGGGGGCGTTCAGCCTGCCGAAGAACTGGGTGGCGGCATTGCCGCTGACCCGGTTGTCCAGCGCCTTCGGCGCCTGCGTCGCATACACCATGCCGAGCCCGTACTTGCGCGCCTGCGCCGCCAGCTGCAGCGTGCTCTGGCTGGAGACGACGGCCCTGCCCTGCGGGACGAAGGTCTGCGCCTCGTCCAGCACCAGCAGCCCGCCGAGCGGGCGGTCCCCGGCCGGGTTGCGCTTGATCCAGGCGAAGAGCGCGAGCTGCAGCTGGTTCACGAAGGTCTGCCGCTGCTCGTCCACCGGCAGCCCGATGCAGCTGATCACCGAGATCCGTGCCCGCTTGCCCGGGCGCGGGGTGAGCAGCATGCCGGGATCCAGCCGGGTGCCCGCGCCGCCGAAGACCGGGTCGTTGATGGTGGCCGCGGCGAGCTCGTCGGCGATGCCGCTCGCGAGCTTGGCCGCGTCGCGGATGGTGCTGACGCCGTCGGGCAGGTTGGCGAGGAGGTCGACGAACTCGTTGAGGTCGCTGCCGCCGTCCCTGGCGAACCTGGTCATGGCCTGGATCAGCACCGCCTTGCCGGTTTCGGTGCGGCGTCCGGTCAATCCGGTGCGGGGGAGCAGTCCGGCCACCGAGGCGTCGATGGCGATCCGGAACTCGTCCGGGTCGTCCAGGATTCCGGAGAAGTCCGGGAGCGGGTTCAGGGCGATGGGGTTGCCGGTCTCGCGGCGCGGAGTCCAGATCACCACGTCGGTGCCGTCCAGGTAGCGCTCGGCGCGCTCGGGGTCGCCCGCGATCCAGCTCGGCGGCGGGGTCGGCCAGCCGTCACCGAGGCGGGCCAGGTCGTTGTTGGTGTCGATGAGGATGGACGAGACGCCGTGCAGGGCCGCCTCCTCCACCAGGCGGCGGAGGAGGACGGTCTTGCCGGAGCCGCTGCCGGCGAAGACGGCGGTGTGTTTGCGGAGCATGAGGAGTGGGGTGCGGAAGTCCTTGCCGGTCGCGGTCTTGCGGCCGAGGAGCACGGTCGGTTCGTCGCTGTCGCTGTCGCGGTCCGTCGGCGGGGTGACCGGTTCCACGACCACTGGTGGATCGACCGGATCCACGACTACCGGGTCGGTGGGCGTCCCGCTTGTCGACAGATCGTTCTTCTCGGTCGCCGACTGGTGGTGCCCGTTCTCCGGTTCGCCGAAGATCCGGACGAACAACTCGGAACGACTCGCGGGCCGCCGCACCGCCAGCCACCCGGCCAACCCGGGCGCCCGCTCGGCGAGCAACGTCTCCAGCGCGGTGAACGTCTTCAGATCCTCGGTCGAGATCGGCATCGCCACCCCCCGCGCCGCCTCGAAATCGGCGAGCGTCGTCGTGGTCACCGGCCCGGTGGAGAAGGTCGAGTTCCGCAGCACCACCAGGTGCCGCTTCGCCGCGTTCGGCTGGATCCCCGCCTCCAGCGCGGCCGAGCGCAACCGGGCCAGCACCGCC
This sequence comes from Nocardia sp. NPDC057353, assembly GCF_042667085.1. Lineage (NCBI taxonomy): Bacteria > Bacillati > Actinomycetota > Actinomycetes > Mycobacteriales > Nocardiaceae > Nocardia > Nocardia sp. NPDC057353. The sequence goes on along the minus strand of NZ_JBHVAK010000006.1, from coordinate 159,627 downwards.
CGGTGGTGGCTGTGCGCGATGGCGCGGAAACTCCAGTGCTCCTCGTCCTCGCTGGCCTCGTCGAGGGTGCGGCGCAGGCGGGCGTGCAGGGCGGGGGCGACGGTGCGGTCCGGGTCGATGGTGAGTTCCTGGCTGCCGCGGTTCTGCTCCAGGACGTACGCCTGGAGTGCGGCGTTGAGCAGGGTGACCATGCGCTCGTCCTCGTAGCGGGGGTCGAGGGGGCGGATCACGTCGGCCGAGTCGCGAAGTTCGGTGAAGCGGGCGTCGAGCGCGCCGAGGTCGGTCCGACCCGGTAGCGGAGCCCCGACCGCCCTGTCGACCGCGCCGAAATCGGCCAGCTCGACGACGGTGTTCCGGGCGAGGCAGTGGGACACGTGCTTCTCCAGTTGCTGGAGCAGCCTGCGCGGGGTGTAGTGCGCCACGTCGAGCCGCTCGAACGCGGCGGGAAGCACCGGCCAGGTGGGGTACGGCGGCTCGTAGCCGATCTCGCCGTACAGCCCGCCCAGGTGTCGCTCCACGATTGCCCGCGCGACATCAGCGCCCGGCATGGCGGTGGAGAGTTCGAGCACGGTGAACCGGTCGGTGGCCGAGTTCACCGCGCGCTTGGAGATCAACTCCCACGAATTCGGGATACAGGCCGCGACGATCACGGTGCGCGTGGTCTCCTCGCGCATTCGCATCAGGCCGTCGGCCAGCCGGTTTGCCAACCCGTCCTCGCCCTCCTGGTCGGACTGGGCGATGACGGTGTCGAGCTGGTCGATGGCGAGTACCACCGGCCCGGCCAGCGCGAAGATCCGGCACAGGTCGTGGAAGAGCAGCTGCGACGGCTTGCCGCGTTGCCGGAATCCCCACTGCTGCCGCGCCGCTTCCTCGATGCCGTCATCGAGGGTGAGGTAGGCGAGCCCGATCTCCCGCAGCGTCCCACGCGCGCGGTAGAGCACCAGTGCCCGGAGGGTGTCGGCGCACTCGGTGGCCACCTGAATGTCGAGATCATCGATCCGCGCGACGAAGTCGTCCAGGTGCGACGGCTGCACCTCGAGGTTGCCGCGCAGCCGCATGGTCAGTTCGGAGTCGCACCCGGTGCGCTCCGCGAGTTCACCGAGCAGCCAGCCGAGCCTGCCGCCTTCGGAGAGCAACCGCGAGACGATGCCGTGCACGGCGCCCGCCCAGAACGACGCGCCGTCGATCAGCTTGGGCATGAAGAAGGCGCCGCCCGACTGCTCCACCAGCTCGCGCAGCCAGCCGAGCATGTGCGTCTTGCCGACTCCGCGCTCGCCCCGCAGTACCAGTCCGGTCGGCGACCGCCGTGGGTGTGCGGCCGCCCGCTGCACCGCCCGCTCGATCTCGGCCGCCGCCTTCGGATGCAATCCGTCGACGTGGTGACTGAGCGGGCTCCAGATCTCGTCGGGGGTGAGCGCGCTGCTGAACTGGATCGAGGCGAGAGCGTGATACTGCTCCTCGTTCACCGGGCGGCCTCGATGGTGAGGAGGTGCCGTGCGGTGCCGCCGAGCACCACCGCGGCGTCGTGATCCTGCTGGGTCAGCGTCTTCTGATCGGCTTCGGATCGCACGTGCATTCCCTCCCGGCGAGCCAATTGCTCGATGGCGATGTCGAATTCGTTCCGAGAGACATCGGTCAACCGCTCCCGCAGCACGGCGAGCCGGATCGGCTGACCGCCACCGTTGGCAACCGCCTCGTACGCCGCGACAACCCGGCTCGGCACATCCGGCCGGAAGATCTCGGCAACAACCTGCCCACTCCCATCCAGATACCTGCGCAACCCGTTGAGCACCGCGTACAGCGCCCCACCCGCGGGCCCGGACCGCGCAGGCCGGGACCCACCCATCTCCTCCGCACACCAGACCGCCCCACGATCGGTCAGCTCGTGCACATAACTCCGCCCCACCTTGGTGCTGACGAGCAACCCGCGCTCGTTCAACTGCTCCCGCTGCGGCCGCTCCAACCGCAGCCCGGCCAGCCCGTACAGCTCGGCGTTGGAGAGCTCCCTCGCCTCGGCCAGCAGGACGAGCAGGACGCAGCGCTGGGTGAGGGTCAACCGGTCGGACATGCGGGTTTCCGTTTCTGTCGGCGTCATGGCGCGGGGTGGTCGAGCACGGTGAAGCCGCCGGGGGCGGCGGCGATGCCGCGGGTGCGGCCGTCGGTGGGGGCGCCTTCGGCGCGCACGGCGCTGCCGTCGCGGTGGGCGGCGAGCGCGCGTTCGTAGTCGGCGTCGGTGGGCAGCCGGACCGGGACGGTGCGGCGGCGTCCGGTGGCGGTGCCGTCCAGTTCGAGGACGCCGCGCACCCGGATGAGCCTGCGCTCGCCCTCCTCGTCGTCGAAGAGGCCGGTGACCGGGCCGGTGACGACGGCGGTCGCGGATTCGCCGAGCGTCGCGGCGGCGTGGATGCGGGCGCCCGCGCCCGCGGGAAAGGTGACCACCGCGCGCGGCCGCGGATTCAGGGGCGACCACCGGAAGGTCAGCTCGAAGGTGCCCGCGCGGTCGGTTCCGGCCAGGTCGGCGACGGCGAGCGCGACCGGCTCCGGGATGCCGTCCGGCGCCAGGCCGGATTCGGCCGCCCGGCGGACCGCGGTGCAGGTGCGCAGCAGCCGAAGCCCGGTGGTGCGGCCACCGTCGTCGGCCGGGAGCACCAGGTCGAGGCCGAAGGCATCGCCGTCGAAGGTCGGTTGGGCACGATCGGGCCGCGCACCGGCGGAGCCGTTGTCGTCGAGCGCGATCCGAGCACCGTCGGACCGGTCATCGGGGGAGCCGTCGGCATGCGGAGCGATCCGAGTGCCGAGGTCGGCGTCGGGGGAGCCGTCGCTCCCGAACGCGATCCGGGTGCGGCCGAGCACGGCGTCGGCGGCACCGTCGTCACCGAGCGCCTCGCGCGCCGAGTGCGCGAGCAGATCCCGCATGGCCTGCACGGCGCGCACCCCGGCGGGCACCGATGCGGTGCGCTCCGCACCGCGGTAGCCGACAACGTCGAAGCGGACCCGGCCCAGGTCGCGCCAGACCGCGGCGGGCGTCCGCCGCTCGGCGTCGGCGACGCAGCGGGTGAGTTCGCGGACCCGGGCCGCGGTGTCGGGCACCTCGCCCGCGGGCGGGACGAGCACGTCGAACTCGTCCCGGCTCCAGACCTCGGCGCCGCGCCACTGCCCGGTGCTCGTCCAGCCGGTGGCGCGCAGGTAGCCGGTGATATCGCCGATCGGCGGAGTGCGCACCGGCTACCCCGCCGGAACCACGGCGCTGCCGGCCACCAGGCCGCGCAGGCTCTCCGCGGTCAGCACATTGCCGAGCGGGATCCGGACCCGGACGCTCTGCCTGCTGTCGCCCGCGGCGAGCGGCGGCTGCTCGCTGAGCGGCAGGTAGTAGCCGATATTGCGGAGCAGCAGCCCCGTGCTGAGCACCGCGGCGTACTCACCCGTCTTGTTCGGCACGTGCACGACGAACAGGTACCTGGGCACGATCGACCCGGCCCCGGCCAGCCGGTTGTACTGCGGCGCGCTGAGCCCGTCGAAGGCCAGCGTGCCGTTCGTGATCAGCGGCTTGCGCACCGTCTTGACCTGCACGTCGATCCGCGGCGAGAACCCGCGCGGCGTCCGCCCCGGCAGCTTCAGGCACAGGTCGACCCCGTCCAGGTCGACATCGTCCTGCGTCCACAGCAACCCCGCCGCGGAGGCGAGCACGCGCACGTAGTCCGCGCCGAACTTGCCCTGCTGGTTGTTCTGGTCGATCCCCTGTGCGCGGCTGGTGGCGAGCACCGGCACCCCCTCCCGACGGTCCGTCGAGAGACGGTAGCGATGCCGGGGCCGTCGCGGTGTCGGTCGAACAGTGGACAGCCACGCCGCGAAACCCTCCAGCGCGGCCAACCGTTGCTCGTCGTCGACGTCCCCGCCGACCCGGGGGAGCGGGCGTTCGGGCAGCCGGTGCTGCATCGCTACGCGCCGGAGAAGCGGAGCACCGCACGATTCGGGGTCCGGGCGCGCGAAGAGCGGTGACAGCTCCCGTTCCGGCTATTCGCTCCGAACGACGGTCAGCGGGGCAGGTCGAGGCAGAGGAATTGCTCGCCGGTGGGCCCGGTGATGCCGCTGGTGAGCACGAGGACGACATCGGTCGCCGGGTAGCGGCTGTGGCAGGCGCTTCCGGACACGATCGAGGTGCCGAGGACGGTGGCCTGGGCCCGCGGGTCGGCGCAGGGCACTTCTTCGATGACGGCGCGCTCGGTGGTCTCGTCGATGACCCCCTGGGTGTCGCGGACGCAGTCGCCTGCGAGGAACAGCGGGATGCCGAGGGTGAACGGGCTCGGTGGAGGCGGGATGGTGATCTGCGGGAAGGTGATGGTGACGGAAGGCACGCGGATGTCGCCGGGGCGCGGGGCGGCGAGATCACCGACCGTCCGGTCCTCGACGAACAGCACCAGCCCGAGAAGGGCGACCGCGATCAGCAGCAACTGCACGCGGGTGAACCGGAAGCCGCGTCGCCGGGGCGGTCCGGCGGTCGGGTGCGGCGGCGGAGCGGTGGGCCGGAGAGAGGCGCGCTGTGCCTCGGCGAGCACGGCGGGCAGGGTGGCGGTGAGGCCGCCGAGCGTCACCCCGAGCACGTCGGCCTGCAGGATGTCGATGGCCGCTGCGCGCTCCGGCCCGAGTGCGCGGGCCGCGCCGGATGCCGGATCGGCCAGCAGCGCGACGGCGACCAGGCCGACCGGCAGCGGCCACATCCGGTGGCGGTGCGCGAGCCTGGCCGCGGTGTCCAGCGCCACCGCGCAGGTGTCGGTGACCGGGACGTCCTCCCAGCGGTATCCGGACGTGCTCGGCGCATCGGACATCGGGGCGGCGGCGATGGTATCGAAATCCCCGCACCGCAGGCGGAAACGGTCCCAGCTGCCGGACAGGTCGAGCCGCATGAGCATCGCCAGCAGTACCCGGGTGTCGACGGGGTCCTGGCGCTGCTCGCTGCCCGCCTGCCGCAGCGCCGCGGCCACGGTGGTGTGCACGGGGACGCCGACGAGTACACCTGTCAACGCGCCGTCTCCCTTCGATTGCCGAGGGATGGGCCGTCCACGAAAACCGCACCGGCCGAACGCTGTTGATCCCCCTTCGTCGATGGTAGGGCACGGCGACGCCGGGTCGGGCGGGTTTGTCTGTGGTCCGCGCCGCACGGCGACCTGGGCAGGTCCCGCTCGCCGGGCGCAACCCGGCCCGGCTGTTCTTCGGCCCGCTCGCGGCGGAGTCGCACCGCATGTGCTCGGAACCCCGGGACACCGGAGGGCACACGACAGCGCCGCGCCGGGGTTAGGTTGGGCTGGTGGCAACCCCCGAGCTTCCCCGGCTGGCCTCGTCCTCCGGCCGCTGGATCCTGCTCGCGACCGTGCTCGGCTCCTCGGTCGCCTCGCTGGACGCGACCGTCGTCAATATCGCGCTGCCGCGGATCGCCGAATCGCTGGACACCGACGTCGCGGGGTTGCAGTGGACGCTGAACGGTTACACGCTGACGCTGGCCTCGTTCATCCTGCTCGGCGGTTCGCTCGGTGACCGGCTCGGCCGCCGCAGAGTGTTCGTCTGGGGCGCGGTGGCGTTCGGGGTCACCTCGGTGCTCTGCGGCGCCGCCACCAGCATCGAGATGCTGGTCGTCGCGCGGCTGCTGCAGGGGGTGGCGGGGGCGATGCTGACGCCGGGCAGCCTGGCGCTGATCGCGGCCTCGCTGGACCGGCGGGACCAGGGCTCGGCGATCGGGCTGTGGTCCGGGTTCGGCGGGGTGGCGGGGGCGCTCGGGCCGTTCCTCGGCGGTTGGCTCATCGATGTCGCGAACTGGCGCTGGCTGTTCTTCCTGAACGTGCCGCTCACCCTGATCGTGGTGCTGGTGGCGAGCAGGCACGTGCCGGAGAGCCGCGACCCGGACGCGCCGGACCGGCTGGACATCCCCGGCGCCTTCGTGGTCGCGCTCGCGCTCGGCGCGCTGACCTTCGGGTTGATCGACGCCGAGCCGCTGCTGCTGGTCGCCGGGGTCGCGCTGCTCGCGGCGTTCGTGGTGATCGAGCTGCGCAGCGACCACCCGCTGGTGCCGCCGCGGCTCTTCGCCTCCCGGGTGTTCACCGCGGCCAACCTGGTGACGCTCGCGGTGTACGCGGCGCTCGGCGGCGTCTTCTTCCTGCTGGTGCTGCAGCTGCAGCTGGTCGCCGGGTACTCGCCGCTGCTCTCCGGGGTGGCGACGGTGCCGATCACGCTGATCATGCTGGCGCTCTCCGCGCCGGCCGGGCGCTGGGCGCAGCGGCACGGGGCGCGGCTGCCGATGACGGCGGGGCCGCTGCTGGCGGCGGCGGGGCTGCTGCTGCTCATGCGGATCGGGCCGGACAGCCCGTACCTGCGCGACGTGCTGCCCGGTGTCCTGATCTTCGGGCTCGGGCTGGCCGCGCTGGTCGCGCCGCTGACCGGCGCGGTGCTCGGCGCGGTCCCCGCGGGCGAGGCGGGCATCGCCTCCGGGGTGAACAACGCTGTGGCCAGGACCGCGCAGCTGCTCGCGGTCGCGGCGCTGCCCGGGCTGGCCGGGCTGTCGAACGCGCTGGACGACCCGGTCGCCTTCGACCAGGGCTTCGGCCTGGCCATGGCGATCTGCGCCGGGCTGCTGGTGACCGGCGCGGTGCTGGCCGCCGTCCTGCTCCGGCCGAGGCGCACCGCGAACCTGGACGGCGTCGACTGCAAACCGCAGTGCGCCGCCGCCGCAGGCCCTGCCCTGGCCCCGCCGCCGGGCTCCGGCGCTCAGTCCAGGTAGACCGGGAGCCGCTGGTGCCCGTTGGAGACGAAGCTCCCCATCGGCACCAGCTCCGCCGGGTCGACGGCGAAGCGCAGCGCCGGGAACCGCTCGAACAGCGCGGGCAGCGCGATCGTCGCCTCCAGCCTGGCCAGCGAGGCCCCGATGCAGTGGTGCGCGCCGTGCCCGAAGGACAGGTGCTTCTTGTTCGCCCGGTGCACGTCGAACTGCGCGGCGGTGGCGCCGTGCAGCTTCGGGTCCCGGCCCGCCCCGGCGTAGGAGGCGAGGATGGCGTCGCCCTGCCGGATCGTCGCGCCCTCGACCTCGATGTCGGTGACGGCGTAGCGCAGCGGCAGGTGCGCGACCGGCGCCTGCCAGCGCAGCGCCTCCTCCACCACGTCCGCCCACGGCACCCGCCCGGCCAGCACCTCGGCCTTCTGCTCGGGGTGCGTGAGCAGCGCGGTGATCGCCTGGTCGAGCAGGTTCACGGTGGTCTCGTGGCCCGCGTTGATCACCAGCATGAGGGTGTCGACGAGCTCCTTCTCCGAGAGCCGGGAGCCGTCCTCGTCCCTGGCCGCGATGAGCACGCTGGTCACGTCGTCGCCGGGGTGCTCGGTGCGGTACGCCACGAGCTGCCCCACCAGGCCGTACATCTCGATGTAGTTGGCCTGCGCGGCCTCCGGGCCGAGCGAGGTGTCGAAGAACCCGTCCACGCACCTGTGCAGCGGCGCGCCCAACTCCGCGGGGACGCCGAGGATCTCGGTGATCACGGTGATCGGCACCGGGTAGGCGAAGCTCGGCCGCAGGTCGGCGACCTCGCCCGCCGGGGTGGCGGCGAGCCGGTCCAGCAGCTCGGTGGTGATCTCGGTGACGCGGTCGCGCATGCCGGTGCTGCGCCGGTGCGTGAACGCGGGGGAGACCAGGGTGCGCAGCCGCCGGTGCTCGCTGCCGTAGGCGGTGAACATGTTCTCCGCCGCCACCCACGGCTGCAGCGGCCACGATTCGTCGATCTCGCCCGCGCGGAACGCCGTCCAGTGCTGCCTGGGGTCCTTGGAGACCCGCGGATCGGCCAGCAGCCGCTCCAGCAGCGCGGCGTCGGTGACCGACCAGGCGAGCACGTTGCCCGGCAGCAGCACCGGCGCCGCCGGGCCCGCTGCCCGGATCCGCTCCGACTCGCCCTGGATATCCGCGCCGGTCAGGTCCAGCACGATCGCGTTCATGGTCGGGTGACTCCTCAGAAGTTGTGCATCGGTGGGGACGGCGGAAAGGTGACCGGGAGCGCGGCGAGCGCGCGGTGGAACGGGCCGGGGCGGCGCTGCAGCTCCGCCTCGGGCACCGCGAGTTCGAGGTCGGGCAGCGCGTCGAGCAGCTGGTCGATGGCCTCCTGCACGACCAGGTAGGCGACCGACTTGGCCGGGCAGGCGTGCGGGCCCGCGCCCCAGGCCAGGTGCGAGCGGTTGCCGGTGTGGTCGGCGGCGCGGATCTGCGGGTCGTTGTTGGAGCCGGAGAGGCTGATCAGCACCGGCTGGTTCGCGGGCAGCCAGGTGTTCTCGATCAGGATCGGCTGGCGCGGGTAGGAGGTGCAGAAGTTCGCCATCGGCGGGTCGTCGAAGAGCACCTCGTCCAGTGCGTCGCGGGTGGAGAGCGCGCCGCCGAGCATGTTCCCGCCGAACCGGTCGTCGGTGACCATGAGCAGCAGGGTGTTCGCGATCAGGTTCTGCTGCGGCTCGATGCCCGCGCCGTAGAAGCTGATCAGGTTGCTCAGCATCTCGGCGTCGTCCAGCCCGGCCGGGTGGTGCGCGAGCCGGGAGGTGACGTCGTCGCCTGGCTCCCGGCGGCGCAGCGTGATCAGCTCCAGCAGCGCGGTGCTCAGCATCTCCATGCCGTGCGCCGCCTCGACGGTGTCGAAGAGCATGGCCATGCCCTGCGCCACCCGCGCGCCGAGCTCGGCCGAGCAGCCGACCATCCGGTTCAGCACCTCGAAGACCAGTGGAAAGGCGTACTGGGAGATGAGATCCGCCGACCCGGTGGCGCAGAACTGGTTGATCAGCGGGATCGCGATCGTCTCCACGGTGGCGTGCAGCGCGTGCAGGTCGATCCCGTCGATGGCGGCGACGTAGGCCTGCCGGTACCGCAGGTGCGCCTGCCCGCTGTTGCGCAGCGCGTTCGGGTACCACTCCATCATCGGCTTGACCGGGGAGTCCGGCGGGATGCTGTCCTGCCACCCGCGCGGGTCGGCCGGGAAGTGCTCCGGGTCGTTCAGGATCCGCACCGCGGTCTGGTAGCCGAGCACCAGCGTCGCGGGCACGCCCGGCGCCAGCTCGATCGGCGCCATCGACCCGTACTCGGCCCGCATGGCGCGGTAGGCGGCGTGCGGGTCGGCCGCGAATTCCGCGGTGTGCAGCGGGATCCTCGGGCCGCCCGCGGTATCGACGGGCGAACCGTGCGCAACCGGGCAGCCTGCGGCGGCCGCGTCGGACATGGTGGGCGGGGCGGATCGGGGGGTATTCACAGACGCGGCTCCAAGCAGGGGAACAGGACGGTGCCCGGCGCGGATTGCGGCCGCGTCCGCGGAGCCGTCGGCGAGCACTCACGACCGACCGACCCCACGCTTCCCCCAGCCTCCTCGCACCGCCGACCCGGGAAACCCCGGGCGTGAATCCGGTGACGTGGCCGCGAAAAGCGGGCTTCGTCACAGTGGACCCGCCTACGGTAACAGCGGTGCGGAATGAGCGCACTGGTCGGTATTACCCGGTCCCGGAATGCGCGCCGCCCGCTTCGGGGGGCGACACCCGCGCGTGCTGCCGGATAGCTGAGTTCGGCGCGATCCGTACTGTGGAGGATGGCCGCGCCGCTGCGGCGGGTGAGAGAGGGAACGGTGGATTCGGAGCTGGGCACGTTCATGGCCCGCGAGCGCGGGGAGCTCGACCGTTTCCTGCTGGAGTACCAGTTCGCCGTCGACGAGCTGCTGACCAAGGTGACCATCCTGCGCCGGGAGTTCATGCACCTGCGGCACTACAACCCGATCGAGCACGTCACCTCGCGGGTCAAGACGCCGGCAAGCATGCTGCAGAAGGCGCTGCGCAAGGGCGTGCCCGCCGATCTGCGCAGCATCCGCGAGCAGCTCACCGACATCGCGGGGATCAGGATCACCTGCAGCTTCATCGCCGACACCTACCTGGTGCTGGAGACGCTGACCGCGCAGAGCGACGTCCGGGTGCTGGAGATCAAGGACTACATCGCCGACCCCAAGCCGAACGGCTACAAGAGCCTGCACGCCATCGTCGAGATCCCGGTCTTCCTCTCCACCGGCCCGGTGGACGTCAAGGTCGAGCTGCAGATCCGCACCGTGGCGATGGACTTCTGGGCCACGCTGGAGCACAAGATCTTCTACAAGTACGACGGCGCCGTCCCGGCCAGGATCATCGACGACCTGGCCGAGGCGGCGCGGGTGGCGGGCGAGCTGGACCGGCGGATGGAGGAGCTGCACGCCGAGGTGCACGGCGAGGATGCTGCGGAGTAGCGGTGTCGGTGCCCCGGGGTAGAACGGGGTCATGACCACTACCGGCACCCGTCTGCTCGACGTTCGCCGACTCTGGGCGGAGCCCGCGGCGCTGGCCAGCCCGCGCGGGCAGCAGGTGCGGGCGCGCTTCCCCGAGGCCGAGATCATCTCGGTCGACTCGCACTGGCGGATCGACCGGCTGCACGGCAACGAGGGCAATGTCGACCGGTGGATCCGGGTGAAGACCGAGGACCTGGTGCTCGGCGAGAAGAAGTCGCTCACCGCACGGCCCAACGGCCGCTCCGCGGACTGGATCGCGCCCTCCACCTCGAACGGCTGCGCCATGGCCTGCGCCTACTGCTACGTCCCGCGGCGCAAGGGCTACGCCAACCCGATCACGGTCTTCACCAATATCGAGCGCATCATCGGCTACCTGGAGCGGCACGTGCGCAGGCAGGGGCCGAAGCCGGAGCCGAACCAGTGCGACCCGCACGCCTGGGTCTACGACCTCGGCGAGAACAGCGACTGCTCGGTGGACGCCCTGGTCAGCGCCAATGTCGCCGACCTGATCGCCGCCTTCCGCGGCTGGCCGACGGCGAAGGCCTCGTTCGCCACCAAGTACGTCAACCGCGAGCTGCTCGCGCTCGACCCGCGCGGCCGCACCCGCATCCGCTTCTCGCTCATGCCCGAGGCCGACGCCAAGCTGCTCGACCTGCGCACCTCGCCGATCCGGGAGCGGATCGCCGCCATCGACGACTTCGTCGCCGCCGGGTACGAGGTGCACGTGAACTTCTCGCCGGTGGTGCTGCGCGCGGGCTGGGAGCGGGACTGGGCGGAGCTGCTGGAGCAGCTCGCCGACGGCACCGGCCCCGCCTTCAAGGCACAGGCCGCCACCGAGATCATCATGCTCACCCACAACGAGCAGCTGCACGAGGTCAACCTCGGCTGGCACCCGAAGGCCGAGGAGCTGCTCTGGCGGCCCGCGGCGCAGCAGGCCAAGCGCTCGAACGGCGGGATGTGGAACGTGCGCTACCGCACCGACCTCAAGGCCGCCGGGGTCGCGGCGCTGACCGAGCTGATCGCCGCCCGCACGCCGTGGCTCACGGTGCGCTACGCGTTCTGAGTGAGCGCGCGCACCGCGGCGAGGAAGTCGTCGATATCGGGCTCCCGGTGCGCGAACGAGGTGACCAGCCGGACGATGCCCGGCTCCCAGCGGTCGGCGTAGAAGGCGTAGCCGCGCTCGCGCAGCCCGGCGGTGAGCGCCGCCGGGAAGTGGCAGAACAGGATATTGGCGCCGAGCTCGCCCGCGACCCGCACGCCGGGCGCCGCCGCCAGCCCGGCGCGCAGCCGCTCGGCCATGGCATTGGCGTGCGCGGCGAGCCGCAGCCACAGCCCGTCCTCGAGGTAGGCGCCGAGCTGCGCGGTCTGGAACCGCATCTTGGCGGTGAGCTGGCCGCCGCGCTTGTGCCGGAAGGCGAGCTCGGCGGCGAGCGCCGGATCGAAGCAGACGATGGCGTCGGCGGTCATGGTGCCGTTCTTGGTGGCGCCGAAGGAGAGCACGTCGACGCCGCTGCGCCAGGTCAGCTCGGCGGGGGTGGTGCCGAGCGCGGCGAGCGCGTTGGCGAACCTGGCGCCGTCCATGTGCACGCGCAGCCCGGCCTCCCGCGCGATGCCGGTCAGCGCGCGCAGCTCGGCCACGGTGTAGACGCTGCCGGTCTCGGTGGCCTGGGTGACGCTGAGCACCGAGGGCTGCACGCTGTGCAGGTCGCCGCGCTTGCGCCCGGCCGCGGGGCGCAGCAACCCGGGGTCGATCTTCGAGTGCGCGCCGCCGACCGGCACGATCTTCGCGCCGCCGGTGAAGAACTCCGGGGCGCCCGCCTCGTCGTTGTCGATGTGCGCGTCCGGGTGCGCCAGCACGCTGCCCCACGGCGGGGTGAGCGCGGCCAGCGCGATGCCGTTCGCGGCCGAGCCGGAGCTGACCGGGAAGACCGCGACCGGCCGCTCGAACAGCTCCGCGAACCGCCGGTACACCGCCTGCGAGAGCGGGTCGTTGCCGTACGGCACCGCGGGCCCGGCCGCGGCCGCGGCCACCGCGGCCAGCACCTCCGGCGCCGCGCCCGCGGCATTGTCGCTGAGGTAGCCGCGCAGGAGCTGCTCGGAGGCGGTCATCGGAGCCTTTCCGTCGGGGACGCCGGACGTTTGCCGGTTTGATCCTCGCCCATCAGGACATCCCGCGCTCAGCCGAGGGAGCAGGAGCGGGTGGATGGATTCAGGACAGCCGGACCGACCCGCGGGCGCCGCCGCCCAGCTCGCCGCGCTGCTCACCCGCCGCACCGGCGTCCCGGTCGAGGTTGGCGCCGCGGAGCCGGGCGCAGGGCGGACGGTGCGCTGGGTGGACGGCCCGACCGCCGCGCAGATGGCGGAGCTCGTCGCCGAGCTGCGCGAGGACCAGCTGCTGCACCCCGGCGAGCTGAGCTACGCGCACCGCCCGAGCAGCCACGGCCGGGCCGTCACGGTCCTGCTCTGGCTGGACGAAGCGCCCGAGCGCGCCGGGCTGCACGAGGCGGTGGTGGCGGATCGCGCCGAGCGCGACATCGGTTGCCCCGAGCTCGCCGAGCACCTGTGGCAGCGCCGGGCCGCGGCGCTGCTCGGCCTCGGCCCCGGCGGGCAGCGGTTCACCCTGACCGCGCTGCGGCTGCTGCTCGAGGTGGCGCGCACCAGCGGCTGGCCCGCCGCGCTCGCGTGGCTCGACGCCCGCGCGAGCGCGCCGCGGAGCAGGCTGCGCATCGTGCGCTGAACCCGTTCGCGCCGAACGGGTGCCGCGCCACGCCTGCGCTCCCGGTCCTTGACGCGGCCGAGGTGACCGGCAACACTACTGACCGGTAATCGGACGGGTCTGTCCGGTTGGGGAAGCCGCGCCGCTCGGGCGCGCCTCGATGCAGAGGACGGCAACGTGGGAACCGGTCGAGTGACTCTCGCGGTGGCAGCGGCCGCCGCCGCGGTGACGGTACTGGCGGGCGGGGCGGTGGCGCCGGTCGCGAGCGCCGCCCCGGACAACAGCTTCTTCACCGACAGCGGGCAGGCGCCGCTCTCGTCCTCCGCGCCGGGCACGGTGCTGGCCAGCCGGGTACTGCCCTACCACCTGGTCGGCGTTGCCACGCCGCTGACCGCGGTGCAGATCCGCTACCGCAGCACCGACGCGCAGGGCAGGCCGAGCGCCAACGTCACCTCGGTGCTGCTGCCCGCGGGCGGCGTCGACCCGACGCGGGTCGTCCTCTACGGCTCGGCGTACGACTCGCTGAACCCGGAGCACAGCCCGTCCCGCGCCATCGCGGGCAATCTCGGCAGCCTCGGCGGCGCCATCGCCGACTCCGAGGGCGCGGTCATGGGGCTGTTCCTCGCGCAGGGGTTCACGGTGATCGTTCCGGACACCGAGGGGCAGTCGGCGAACTTCGCCGCGGGCCCGGAGTACGGGATGAACACCCTGGACGCCATCCGCGCCGCGACCACCACCGCCGCCACCGGGCTCAACCCGCGGTCCCGGGTCGGGCTCTTCGGCTACTCCGGCGGCGCCATCGCCACCAACTGGGCGGCGGCGCTGGCCCCGGAGTACGCGCCGGAGGTGAACGCCGGCCTGGTCGGCGTCGCCGAGGGCGGCGTGCTGGTGAACCCGGCGCGCAACCTGCGCTACATCGACGGCAGCCTCGGCTGGGCCGGGGTGGCGGCCATGGCGATCATCGGAATCGCCCGCTCCTACGACATCGACTTCACGCCGTACCTGAACGACTACGGCGCGCAGATCGTCGCGCGGCTCTCGTCGGCCTCGATCACCGACGTGCTCTTCCAGTACCCGGGGCTGACCTGGGCGCAGATGACCAAGCCGGAGTTCGCCAACCCGAACAGCGTGCCGCCGTTCGTGGAGACGGTTGCCAAGATCAACCTCGGGCAGGCGCCGACCCCGACCGTTCCGATGTTCATCGGCCAGGGCGCCAACGGCATCCTGGAGGGCACCGACGGCACCGAACCGGGGGTCGGCCCCGGCGACGGCGTGATGATCGCGGGCGACGTGCGGGCGCTGGCGCGGCGGTACTGCGACACCGGCAACGGCACCATCACCTACCGCCAGTACGACGCGCTCAGCCACATCCCCGCGCTGCCCGCTTGGTCGCCGGAGGCGGTCACCTGGCTGCTCGACCGGTTCGCCGGGAAGCCCGCGCCGAACAACTGCGCGAGCATCGCGCCGGGCAACTCGCTCGCGCCCGAGCTCTGAGCGCTACTGGATGACGGCGCAGCCATCGACCGCGGAGATGGTGCAGGTGAGCTGGGCGAGCAGCCGCAGCACGGCGTCGATGGGGCTGGTCGGGACGGAGACGAAGTACAGCACGGCGAAATCCTCACTGCGGGTGAACGGTTGTCACCCTGTCCACCGGCGCGCGGCGGGCCGCCGTTACCCGCCGCGCCGCCCCGAAAAGCGTGGTCAGCAAGTGATCTTCGCGCGGGCGTATGCTGCCGCCTCCGGTACGTCGCACCGCAGCAGCGCGGCGTCCAGCCGCTCGCTCGGCCCCGCGGCGGCGAGCAGCACCACGATGGTTTCGCGGGCCGCGGGGTCCGGGGCGGGGAGCGCGAGCAGCTCCGCGAGGTAGCGCTCCGGCTCGGCGAGCTGGATGGCGCGCCGGGCGCAGGCGTGCACCCGGCGGGGGAGCTCGGCGCGGATCAGCTCGAGGTCGCTCACCAGCGCGTGGCCAGGCTGCTCCGGGTCCGGCCGCAGCGTCCACACCGGCTGCGGATCGCCGACCCCCGCGATCTCCCGCGCCGTCCCGCACCACGCGGTGTAGTCGCGCCAGGCATCGGGGACGGCGCCCGCGGCGAGCCCGAACCGGATCACCTGCTGCCCGTTCGTCCACGTCCGCACCACGCGGGTGCGCTCCACCACCGCCACCCCGCCGTGCTCGGCCCGCTCCCAGCGCGGCTCCGTCCCCGCGAACCCGTACGGCTCCAGCAACTTCCCGGTTGTCCGCCACAGGCGGCGCAGCGCCGAATCGGGTTTGACCATCGGGGAAGGGTAGCGGGCGGGGCCGACACGGAGCGCCGTCAGCGCCCGGAGGCGACCTCGGCCAGGTAGTGCTCCCGCTTCCCGGGCTGGATGTTCGCCCGCCCGGCGTCGCCGCCGTAGTGGGCGAGCACCCGGTGGTCCATGCACCGGCGCCAGAGCGGGGGGATCGCGGCGAGCACGATCATGCCCGCGTACCCGGCCGGGAGCTGCGGGGCGAGCTCGGTGCTGCGCAGGGTCTGGTAGCGGCGGCCGGGGTTGGCGTGGTGGTCGCTGTGGCGCTGCAGGTGGAACAGGAAGATATTGGTGACCAGGTGGTCGCTGTTCCAGCTGTCGCGGGGCGAGCAGCGGGCCCAGCGGCCGTCCGGGCGGCGCGCCCGCAGCAGGCCGTAGTGCTCGACGTAGTTCACCGTCTCCAGCAGCCCCGCGCCGATCACGGCCTGCAGCAGCAACCACGGCGTTATCTCCCAGCCGAAGCCCGCGATCAGCCCGCCGAAGAGCACCAGCGTCATGGCCCACGCCTGCAGGATGTGGTTGTGCGGGCTCCACCACCCCGACTCCAGGCGCGCCAGCCGCTCGCGCTCCAGCCGCAGCGCCGAGCGGAACCCGCCCGCCACCGCGCGCGGCAGGAAGGCGTACAGCGACTCGCCGAGCCGGGCGCTGGCCGGGTCCTCCGGGGTCGCCACCCGGACGTGGTGCCCGCGGTTGTGCTCGACGAAGAAGTGGCCGTACCCGGACTGGGCGAGCGCGACCTTGGCCAGCCACCGCTCCAGGTGCTCGGCGCGGTGCCCGAGCTCGTGCGCGGCATTGATCCCGATCCCGGAGACCAGCCCGAGCGTGGTCGCCAGCCCGATCTTGTCCCAGGTCCCGAGCTCGGAGCCGCCCCACATGGCGCAGGCGAGCAGCAGCCCGACCAGCTGGACCGGCAGGAAGAGGTAGGTGCACCAGCGGTAGTACCGGTCGGCGGAGAGCCGCTCGTAGTCCTCGTCGCGCGGGTTGCAGCCGTCCGCGCCGACCAGTACGTCGAGCAGCGGGATGGCGACCAGCACGATCACCGGGCCGATCCACCAGAACACCGGCATGCCGGTCCGGTAGACCAGCTGCGAGGGCAGCAGCGCCGAGGCGGGCGCGATCAGTCCGAGAACCCACAGGTACCGCTTCGGGTCGTAGCCCCGTTCCCTCGCCCACATCGTTCCCGCACCTCGTGCCACTTCGACCGCGGCTGCCGAGTCCGACCACCTCGCAACCGTCGTGTCCTGTGCATCGCGCGAACAGCCAGCAATGTTTCGGCAACGACACGCCGACAGAATGGGTACGTGTTCTAATCCACCAATGGTGGTGCAGGGCAGTGTGGATCCCGCTTTCGGCGCGGTCCGCGACATCTTCGCGGCGAATCTGGACGACGGCACGGACCTGGGTGGTTCGGTCGCGGTGTACGTGGGCGGCAGGCCGGTGGTCGACCTGTGGGGCGGGGTCGCGGACCGCAGGAGCGGCCGCCCCTGGGAGCGCGACACCCCGTGCGTGACCTTCTCCTGCACCAAGGCGCTGACCGCGACGGCGGCGCTGCGGGTGAGCGCCGAGACCGGCATCGACGTCTAGGCCCCGGTCGCGACCTGGTGGCCGGAGTTCGGCACCGAGGGCAAGGAGCACACCACGCTCGCCGACCTGCTCGCGCACCGCGCCGGGCTGCCCGCCTTCGACGCACCGGTCACCGTGGCCGAGGCCGCCGACCCCGCGGCCGCGGCGGCCAGGCTGGCGGGCCAGCGCCCGGTGTGGGAGCCGGGCACCGCGCACGGTTACCACGCGCTCACCTTCGGCTGGCTGGCCGGGGAGTTCGTCCGCAGGCAGACCGGCGCCCCGGTCGCCGACTACGTCCGCGCGCACCTCGGGCCGGAGCTGTACCTGGGCATACCCCCGGTCCCGCCCGCCCGCACCGCCCTCGCCGCACCCGCGGCGACCGCTGGACCCGCGGCGACGGCCGCAACGGCCGCGACCGCCGCGACGACCGCCGCGCTGCCGGGCGGCGCGGCCCGGCTGGCGCACGCCTACGCCGACCCCGACTCGCTGCTCATGCGCGGCTCCATGAACCCGCTCGCCACCTACTCCGACCCCGCGGTGCAGGCGGGCGGCTGGCCCGCCAGCGGGCTGCACACCACCGCCCGCGCGCTGGCGGGCTTCTACCGCGACCTCGTCGCGGGCACCCTGCTGCCGACGGAGGTGCTGCGCGCGGCGACCGCCGAGCAGGTCCGCGGCCCGGACGCGGTGCTGGTGCTGGAGAGCGCCTTCGGCCTCGGCTACATGCTGCCCGCCCAGGCCATGCCGCTGCCCGCCCCGGCACGGGCGACCGCCTTCGGGCACCCGGGCTCGGGCGGCTCGCTCGGCGTCGCCGACCCGGAGCGCGAACTCGGCTTCGCCTTCGTCCCGAACCTGCGCCGCACCGGCCTGGACGGCGACACTCGCGCCCACGACCTGCTCGCCGCGGTCTACGCCGCGCTCTGAGAGTCAGGAACCGGCGCGCGCGGTCGCGATCACGGCCGCGTGCAGGTACCACCAGTCCCGCGGCTCGGTGGGGTTGAGCCCGGTGAGCTCGCCGACCCGGCGCAGTCGGTAGTCGAGGGTGTTCGGGTGTACGTGCAGCCGCTGCGCGGCGAGCTGCCGGTGCCGGTTCGCCTCGATGTAGACGCGCAGCGTGTGCAGTAGCTCGGGGTGCCGGGTGAGCGGGGCGAGCTGGGTGCGCAGCAGGTCGCGGCCGATGCCGGGCCGGGTGAGCTGGTACTCCAGCGCGAGTTCGTCGAAGCGGTACACCCCCGGCTCCAGCCCGAGCTGCTCGACGGTGTCCAGCAGCTCGTGCGCCTGCTTCGCGGCGGCGGCCACGGTCTCCGGGGTGGCGGTGAAGACGGTGGCGGTCAGCGGCACCTGCGCCGCCGCGGAGAGCAGCCCGACCAGCTCGTCGATCCCGGCGTCGGTGCAGCGGTCCGCGGGTACAAGCACCGTCCCGCCGTCCACCGAGAGCAGCGAGAGCGCCCGCTCGCCGAACCGCCCGGCCAGCGCGGACTGCAGCCTGCGCAGCTTGCGCCTGGCCACCACGGCCCGGTCCAGCCCCGGCCGGTGCTCGTCCCGGTGCGCCGGGACCGCGAGCGCGAGCGCGAAGTAGCCGGGCGCCAGCGGGATGCCGGACTCCCGCGCCATGGCCGAGCCGCCGTGCCCGGCGAGCAGCGCCGAGGTCAGTGTGTGCGCCGAGGTCTGGTGCCCGGCGGCGGCGCCGCGCAGCTCCCGGATGTAGACCTTGCTGACCGTGCAGCTGATCAGGTCGAGCAGCTCCACCACCGCCGTGGTGCCGGTGGTGATGTCGAACCCGGTCGCAGGCCCGGGGAAGAGCGCGTCCAGCCCGGCCCTGACCCCGCGGTGCACGGCCCGCAGCACGGTGTCGATGGGGACGCCGTCGCGCGCCCACTCGGCCGCGGCCGGCTCCAGCCGCTCGATCCGGCCGTCCGGCGCCCGCCCCTGCTCCAGCCGCTGGACCAGCCAGCCGAGGCAGGCCCTGACCACCGCGGTGAGGTCGGCGCCCGCGGGGGTGTGCGGCGCGCCCGCGCAGGCGATGCCGGAGCGCGCCAGCTGCGTGGCCAGGTCGCGGGTTATCCGGTGCAGCTCCTGGCGGGCAGGTGCGGTCGGGGAATTGCCCGGTCCGGTTTCCGGCCGGACGCTGCTCTCGGCCATCACGGAACCTCCTCGCGTCGAATCCGCCGCGCCGCCGGTTGTTCTCGACGAATACGGCGTTATCGAACGGTAATAGGCGCTTTCGCTCGCTTTCCACTCCGTTTCGCCGCGCCCACTATTCCCGCTGTGAACTGCGGTTACGCCGCTGAACGGCGGCGTTGGCGAGAGGGCATAGGCGGTGTTATCGCGGTGGTGCTCACTTTTCGGGTGTCCGGAATGGTCTCTCTCCGTGGGCATTCGGGCATTCTGTGGTCGGCCACCGCCCTTTCCGGGCGAACTTCGTGAGCATTCCAGTGCTGCCCCCTGACCCGGGTATTCGAGCCGGTTCCGACCGTAGCGTCAGCCCGCAGTCGCGCTCGGCGACGTCATCGGGAGAACGGTGCGGTTCTCGCAGAAAGGCTCGGTATGAAACGTCGTAGGTGTGGTCGGGTGGTTGGCTCGGCGGTGATGATGGTGGTCTCGGTGCTGGCGGTCGGGTTCACCGGGGTGGCTCAGGCGGAGCCGGTGGCGGCGGCGGACGAGCAGGCGCTCGCCGACTACATCGCGGCCGGGCGCACCGGTGCGCCGATCGCCGATTCGGGGAGCGCCTCGGGGTCGGCGTGCGACTCCGGGAGCGGCGCGGGGTCGGGGAACGGCTCGGGCGACTGCTACGGCGGCTCCGGGTCGAGCTCGGGCTCCTCCGGCGGGTACGCCAGTGACACCGTCGGTTTCGGGCCGGAGCAGTCGTCGTGGGTGGCGGCCTTCGGGTACGGCCTCGGCAACCCGGACGTGGCCCCGCCCGGGACCAACGACTGGAACTGCAAGCCGACCGCGGAGCACCCGCGCCCGGTGGTGCTGGTGCACGGCACCTGGATGAACGCCTACAACGGCTTCGCCTACATGTCCAAGCCGATCACCGACGCCGGGTTCTGCACCTTCACCTTCAACTACGGCCGGTCGAGCCTGATCGAGGGCGGCGGCCTCGGCGCGGTGCTGCCCGGCGTGATGGGCACCGGCTACATCCAGGACTCGGCGAAGCAGCTGGCAACCTTCGTGGACCGGGTGCTCGCGGCGACCGGCTCGGACGAGGTCGACCTGGTCGCGCACTCCCAGGGCGGCTCGATGGCGAACTGGTACACCAAGTTCGAGGGCGGCGCGGCCAAGGTCGACAAGCTGGTCACCTTCGGCGCCACGCACCACGGCACCAGCCTGATCGGGATCGGCGCGCTCGGCCGGGCGATCAACAACCTCGGCATCGACATCCTCGGCTTCATCGAGATCTTCGTCGGGCACGCCGGGATCCAGCAGACCATCGGCTCGGACTTCGTGAACAAGCTGAACGCGAACGGCGACACCGTCGCCGGGGTCGACTACACGGTCGTCGGGACCAGGTACGACGAGATCACCAACCCCTACGACCTGACGTTCCTGCAGGCGGGCCCCGGCGCGACGGTCCGCAACATCACGCTGCAGGACGGCTGCGAGCAGGATGTCTCCGACCACCTGACGGTGATGTACTCCCCGCGCGCGCTCTCCATCGTGCTGAATTCGCTGGACCCCCAGGCGAACCCGAGCCTGGTCTGCACCTTCAACCCGTGGCTGATCGGTGGCGGTGGCAAGCTCTGACCACCGGAAACGCACGGGAGCCCGGGGCACTGCGCCCCGGGCTCCCGTGTTCGATGGTCAGGCGACGGCGGGCTCGGCCAGCGCCTGCTCGCGCAGCGTGGCCAGCACCTTGGTGAGGATGCGGGAGACCTGCATCTGCGAGATGCCGAGCCGCTTGGCGATCTCCGACTGGGTGAGGTTGTCGCCGAAGCGCCACATCAGCACCTGCCGGTCGCGCTCGGGCAGCGCGGCCAGCAGCGGGCCGACGGTGATGGCGTCCTCCAGCAGGTTGTAGCCCGGGTCAGGGGCGGCGAAGGAGTCCAGCGCCGAGGTGGTGCCGGAGTCCTCGTCGCCGCCGCGCGGCTGCTCGATCGGCTCGGCGGCGTAGCCGTTGCGGGCGATCAGCGCCTGGGTGACCTCGACCAGATCGACGTCGAGGTGCGCGGCGATCTCCCGCGCGGTCGGCATCCGGTGCAGCCGGTGCGAGAGCGTCTCGATCGCGGGCGCCAGCCGCTGCTGCAGCTCCTTGGTCGCGCGCGGCACCCGGACCGCCCAGGTGCGGTCCCGGAAGTGCCTGCGCACCTCGCCCATGATGGTCGGCACCGCGAACCCGACGAACGAGGCGCCCACCGAGACGTCGAAGCGGTCGACGGCCTGCACCAGCCCGACCATGGCGACCTGCACCAGGTCGTCCGCGTTCTCGCCGCGCCCCGCGAACTTCATCGCGATGTGCTCGGCCAGCGGGAGCGCCGCGGTGATGATGTCCTCCCGCAGCCTGGCCCGAGCCGGGTCGCCCTCGGGTAGCGCGGCCAGCTCGGCGAAGCGCGGCTCGAGGTTCTCGTAGCCGCCTGTGCTGGTACGGCGGGCGACATCGCGGTAGGCGGTCATCGTCGTCGAGTTCATCGGGCACCTCTTCCGGCCGGGCAGGGCGAACGCACGTCCTAGCTGGTACCCGGACCCGTTGCCGCCAAACTGCTTCGGGCCGATTTTCCGCGCCGCCCCGCGCTACCCGGCCGCGGGATCACGTAGCGGACCACGTAGTCGCCCCGATGCCGGTCCACCCCTCCCTTCGGCACTGTGACGTGAGTCATACGTCGTCGATCGGAAGGACCACCCCATGACCATGACGGCAGCAGCGCCGCTGACCCGCGCCGACGAGTACCTGGCCAGGGCGCGCGAGGTAGCCAGGGTGATCGAGGCCGAGGCCGACGCCATCGAGGCGGGCGCGACCATCACGGGCACGGTGTTCCAGGCGCTCGCCGACGCCGAGCTCTTCTGGATCCTGGTGCCCGAGGAGTACGGCGGCGCCGGGCTGGACATCGTCGGCGCCTTCCGGGTGATCCAGGAGCTCTCCCGCGCCGACGGCTCCACCGGGTGGGCCTTCATGGCCAACTCGTGCAGCACCGCCGTCGCCGTCGGGTTCATGGACCAGGCAGGCGCGCGGGAGATGTTCGCGGGACCGGAGCGCGGCATCACCGCGGGGATGATCGTGCCGACCGGCAGCGCGGTCCGGGTGGACGGCGGCTACCGGGTGAGCGGCTGCTTCCAGTTCGCCAGCGGCTCGGCGCACGCCTCCTGGATCGGCGCGGGCTTCGTGGTGCACGACGCCGACGGCAACCCCGTCGTCGGCCCGGACGGGCAGCCGGACTGCCGGATCGGCTTCCTGCCGCGCGCGGAGATCGAGTTCCTCGGCAACTGGAGCGTCATGGGCATGGTCGGCACCGGTTCCTACGACTACCGGGTGGACGACCGCTTCGTGCCGGACAGGTTCGTAATGGAGACCTTCTCCACCGTGCCGACCCGCCCGGAGCCGGTCTACGAGCTCGGGCTGCTCGGCATCGGCGTCGGCGGGCACGCGCCGGTCGCGCTCGGGCTGGCCGAGCGCGCGCTGCAGGAGATCGCGGGCATCGTCGCGACCAAGCAGCGGCCGGGCTACGCCACGCCGGTCGGCGAATCCGACCTGTTCCGGCTGGACTTCGCGCGGCACGAGGCGCTCTTCCGGGCGGCGAGCGCCTACGTCTACGAGGTGTACGGCGCGGCGCAGGCCGCCGCCGCGGCGGGTGAGCCGATCACCGACGAGCTGCGCGCCCGCATGCGCCAGACCGCGACCTGGGCCCAGGAGGTCGCGGGCGACGTGGTGATGTTCGCGCACCGCTGGGCGGGCAGCGCCACCGTGCGCAACCCCAGCGCGCTCGGCCGCTGCGTGCGCGATGCCGCCGTCGCCACCCAGCACGCCCTGGTCGACCGGATGACCCTGGTCGAGGCCGCGCAGGCCATCGTCCCCGGCTACCTCCGCTGAACTCCGAACCCTTCGAAAGGACCACATTCATGAGCACGCTCGACGGCAAGGTCGCCCTGGTCACCGGAGCCGCCCGCGGCCAGGGGCGCTCGCACGCCATCCGGCTGGCGGAGGCGGGCGCCGATGTCATCGCGGTGGACATCTGCGCCGACATCGCCAGCACCGAGTACCGCGGCGCCACCAGGGAGGAGCTGGAGGAGACCGCGAACTTCGTCGCCGAGACCGGGCAGCGGGCGCACACCGCCGTCGCCGACGTCCGGGACCTGGCCGCGCTGGAGCGCGCCGTCGCCGACGGCGTCGCGGAGCTGGGCAGGCTGGACATCGTGGTGGCCAACGCGGGCATCTTCTCCTCGGCGCCGCTGCACGAGCTCACCGAGGCGCAGTGGGACGAGATGATCGACGTCAACCTGAGCGGGGTGTGGAAGACGCTGCGCGCCGTCGTCCCGCAGCTCATCGCGCAGGGCGAGGGCGGGTCGATCGTGCTGATCAGCTCGACCGGCGGGCTGCAGGGCTTCCCGAACTTCGCGCACTACGTGGCGGCCAAGCACGGGGTGACCGGGCTGGCCCGCACCGCCGCCAACGAGCTCGGCGCGCACGGGATCCGGTGCAACTCCGTGCACCCGACCTCGGTGCTCACCGACATGATCGACCATGAGGCCATGTACCGGCTCTTCCGGCCGGATCTCGCGCAGCCGACGCGGGCCGACTTCCGGGAGGCGTGCCAGTCCGGGATGAACCTGCTGCCGACGCCGTGGCTGGAGCCGGGGGACATCTCCGACGCGGTGGTGTGGCTGGCCTCGGACGCGGCGCGCTTCGTCACCGGCATCGCGCTGCCGATCGACGCAGGCGCGCTGGCCAAGGTGTGAACCGCCGGGGTGCCCCGCAACTCAGCGGGGCACCCCCGCTGCGGCCAGCTCGACCCGGCGGCGCAGCCCCAGTTTGCGCAGCAGGTGCTCGACGTGCCCCTCGACCGTGCGGGTCGAGAGCACCAGCTTCTCCGCGATCTGCCGGTTGGTGAGCCCCTCGGCCACCCACGCCGCCACCTCGCGCTCGCGCGGGGTGAGCCGGTCGCGCTCGGCGGCGGCCGGAGCCGGAGCCGGTTCGGCGGCGCCGAACTCCAGCAGCTCGGTCAGCGACATGGCGCTCCCCTTGACCCCGGCCCGCTCGAAGGCCTGCTCCCCGACCCGGCCGCGCGCGGTCTCGATCGCCCGCTCGCGCAGCGCGATCCAGCTCTCCGAGCCGTAGAGCTGCTGCCCGATCGACCCCCAGCTGGCCGAGGTGGCCCCGAGCAGCACCGCCGCGGTCGCCGCCGAATCCCGCGCCGCCGCGCCGCTCTCCCGCGCCGCCGCGGCGGAGAGCCCGGCCAGCGCCCAGCCGAGCAACTCGGCAAGCAGCGTGGTGCCGAGCACGTCGCCGAACCGGCGCTGGATCCGCAGCCCGCGCAGCGCGTGCTCGCGGGCGGCCGACCAGTCGCCGCCGCGCAGCGCCACCAGCCCGAGCCCGTAGATGGCGTAGGAGTGGAACCAGTGCTCGCCCACCGCAGTGGTCTCGGCGTGCACCGCCGCGAATTCGTCGCGCGCCCGGTCGATCTCGCCGGTGGCGCTGTAGAGCATCCCGCGGTGGATGCGGAGCATGGTCACCAGGTCCGGCGGCGAGCCGCAGGCCGCGTACCCGGCCCGCGCCTCGGCCATGCTCGCCGCGGCGGCGTCGAGCTCGCCCGCGAACAGCTCGCGCAGCCCGCGCAGGTGGGTGAGGAGCGCGGCGTCGCCGTGCTCGCGGGCCCGGTGCAGCGTGTACCCGGCGGCGTCCCGGTCGCCCTGCAGCACCTGCACCAGCGCCAGCACCGCGAGCGCCCTTGCCCTGGCGGCGGGGTCGATGCCGGGCAGGTCGACCAGCCTGGTCAGCCACATGCGGTGCTCGCGCACCGAGATGCCGCAGGCCCACAGGTACAGCGACGCCCCGAGCGCCGCCGCCGCGTGCCCGGTGGCCACCGGGTCGCCCGGGTCGGAGAGCGCGGATTCCAGCGCGGCGCGGATGTTCCCGCGGTTCCGCTCCACCGCGGCGACGTGCCGCAGCTGGTCCGGGCCGTACCAACCCGCCGCGGTGGCGCGGACCACCTCGGCGCACCACCCGGCCAGCCTGCCGCGCAGCTCGTCGCGTTCCGGCGCGGTGAGCCGGTCGTGGCCGTACTCCCTGATCGCCTCCAGCATTCGGAACCGCACCCCGCCGCCGTGCTCCTCGCGGCGCACGATCGACTTCGCCACCAGCGCCGCGGTGGTGTCCATGATCAGCGCGGCGGGCAGCCGGTCGTCCGCGCAGACCCGCACCGCCGCGGCCAGCTCGAAGCCGTCGGTGAAGACCGAGAGCCGGGTCCAGAGCAGCCGCTCCGGCCCGGTGCAGAGCTCGTAGCTCCAGTCGATGGCGGCGGGCAGGCTGCGGTGCCGCGGCGCCCTGGCCCTGGCGCCCGCGGTGAGCACCGAGAGCCGGTGCTCCAGCAGCCCGGAGAGGTCGCCGAGCGAGAGCACGGTGAGCCGGGCGCAGGCCAGCTCGATGGCGAGCGGCAGCCCGTCCAGGCGGTCGCAGATCCGCTCGATCTCGCCGATGTTCTCGTCGGTCACCCGGAAGCCGGAGAGCACCTCGGCGGCGCGCGAGCCGAAGAGCTCGACCGCGCCCGCGTGCGTCGGCAGCGGCGGCAGGTCGAAGACGTACTCGCCGGGGATCGCCAGGTACTCCCTGGTGGTGCTGAGCACCCGCAGCCCGGAGGTGGCCTCCAGCAGCCGGGCCACCAGGGCGGCGGTGGCGTCGACGACGTGCTCGCAGTTGTCGAGCACCAGCAGCATGCGGCGGTTGCGCAGGTACTCGATCAGCACCTGCTCCGGCGAGCGGTGGTGCGCGTCCCTGTTGTCCAGCGCCAGCCCGTCGCACACCACCTGGGCCAGCAGCTCCGGGGTGCGGATGGCGGCGAACTCGACGAAGCGCACGCCGTCCGGGAAGGCGCGGCGGAACTCGTACGCGGCCTGGATGGAGAGCCGGGTCTTCCCGATCCCGCCCGGCCCGACGATGCTCACCAGCCGGTGCTCGCCGAGCAGCCCGCGCAGCTCGCGCAGCTCCGCGCGCCTGCCGACGAAGGTGGTCGCCGGGGTCGGCACGCCCGCCGCGATGTGCTGCGAATCCCGCTTGGCCGCCTCGAGTTCGGCCCGGATCTCGGTGACCGTGCGCGCCAGCATGGTGCGCGACCTGGTCCAGCCGATGCGCCGGGAGATCTCCGCGATGCCGATGCCGGGGGCGGCCACCAGCAGGTCGCGGACCGCGGCGTCGATGTCGTCGGTGACCCGCCCGGAGCGGCGGCGGTGGTCGTCCGGCGGGGTGTCCATGGCGAGCGCCCGCCGCACGGTGTTGCGGGACATGCCGAGCCGGGCGGCGATTCCCTTGATCGACTCGCCGTCCCGATGGCAGCGCTGGATCTCCGACCATTCGTCGACGTTCATGTCCCTCCATCTCTCCGGTGAGATGTGGATCACTGTCCAATGCCGTACGGACCCGCCGCAACCAGGGGGGTCAGGATGTGTCATCGAGTGCGCGACGGTGTGCCCCCGACCGGCTGCGCACCCGTCCGACCAGGCCGGGGCGGTGGTGCGGGGCGCGCGGCCGGATCACGTAGTCGAACGGTTACGGTCCGGCGCAACGCCCCGGCACAGTGATCGGCACCACATCGGCTACCACCCCGAGGAGCGAACATGACGACGAAGAACGCCGAGGCGCTGCGGGCCGCGTTCGCCGCCGCGGACGCGGGCGACCCCACCCTGCTGGTCGCGCTCTACGACGACGACATGACCTGGGCGGGCTTCACCCTCGACGGCACCCAGCGGCTCTACACCAAGGGCGAGTTCCTCGAGGCCTTCGGCGTGCTGGCGAAGCTGGACGAGGCGCGCAACGAGGTGCTCGAGGTGAAGGTCGTCGGCGACGAGCTCGTCGTCGCCGACGTGCGCGCCTACCGCAGGCTCGGCGATACCGAACTCGACATCACCATGGTCATGACGCACCGCTTCGTGGACGGCAGGGTCACGCACGGCACCGATATCGTCCCCTCGTCCTTCGAGCGGTTCTGGGCCACCACCGGCCTGGCGGGTTCGTGACCGCCGCGCTGGTCGGCCGGGCCCCCACCGCGCTCGCCGTACTGCGCCGGGGCGGGGTGGTGCTCGTCGTCGACGACCTGCGCGGTACCGGCTCCGACCTGGTGACGCTGGCGTCTGCGGCGTCCGGCCGCACCGTCGCGGGGATGATCCGGCACGGCTCCGGTCTGCTCTGCACCACCGTCGACGCCGCCCGCTGCGACCGCCTCGAGCTGCCGCCGGTGAACTGGCGCGACCCCGGCGGCAACTGGTACGCGGGCGCCATGCGGGTCTCGGTGGACGCCACCGCGGGCATCACCACCGGCATCTCCGCGCACGACCGCGCCGCCACCGCGCGGGTGCTCGCCGACCCCGACGCCACTCCGGACGCCCTGCGCAGGCCGGGCCACGTCATCCCGGTACTGGCCGAGCCCGGCGACGCCAACCGCCCGGCCCTGCTGGCCGAGCTCGCAGCGCGCTGCGGCCGGCCCGGCGCCGCGGTGCTCTTCTGCGCCGCCGAGGCCGAACCCGCCGCGCTGCCGGTGCTGCGCCTCGGCGACATCCCCCGCTGAGCGATCGGGACTATCCGGTCAAAACCCCCGCTGAGCAGGCATGCGGCAAATCGGACAGCTGTCGGGGCGGCTGTCTCGCCGGGCCGCCCGCCCGGCATACTCGGGACAACTCGGCCCGATTGGAGCAGGCATGGACACGACCACCGCCGCACCCTCCGACAAGCTCGACCGCGACGTGATCGTCACCGGCCTGGTCATCGTCGCGGGAATGATCATGGTGGTGCTCGACACCACGATCGTGAACGTGGCACTGGACGCGCTCAGCACCGAGCTCGGCGCCCCGCTCTCCACCACCCAGTGGGTCGTCACCGGCTACCTGCTCGCCGTCGCCCTGGTCATCCCGCTCACCGGCTGGGCCATGGACCGCTTCGGCCCCAAGCCGACCTGGCTCACGGCGGTCACGCTGTTCGTGCTCGGCTCCGCGCTCTGCGCCACCGCGTGGTCGGTCGAGAGCCTGGTCTTCTTCCGGGTGCTGCAGGGGCTCGGCGGCGGCATGCTGCTCCCCGCGGGCCAGGCCATCATCACCAGGGCCGCCGGGCCGAACCGGCTCGGCCGGGCCATGAGCATCATCGGCGTCCCCATGCTGCTCGGCCCGGTCCTCGGTCCCGTGCTCGGCGGGCTGCTCGTGGAGTACACCGGCTGGCACTGGATCTTCCTGGTGAACGTCCCGGTCGGCGCGCTCGCCATCGCGCTCGCGGTGTGGAAGCTGCCGTCCGGCGACGCGCTGCCCGACCCGGGCAGGCTCGACCTGCGCGGGCTGGTGCTGCTCTCCGGCAGCCTGGTCTGCCTGCTCTACGGCCTCTCCGAGGCCGCGTCGCACGGCGGCTTCGGGGCGTGGGGCGTTCTCGGCTGGCTGCTCGCCGGCGCCGTCGGCCTCGCGCTCTACACCTGGCACAGCCTGAACCGCGGCTCCGCCTCCATCGTCGATGTCCGGCTGCTCGGCAACCGGCTCTTCGCGGGCGCCACCTTCGCGGTGTTCCTGGTGGCGATCGGGCTCTTCGGCGGCATGCTGCTGCTCCCGCTCTACTACCAGACCGTGCGCGGCGAGGGCGCGCTCGGCGCCGGGCTGCTGCTCGCCCCGCAGGGGCTGGGCGCGATCGTGGCCATGGTGGTCGGCGGCAGGCTGGTCGACCGGATCGGCGCCGGGTACGTGGTCCCGGTCGGCGTCGTGCTCGCGCTGATCGGCACCTTCCCCTTCACCCAGGTCGGCACCGACACCTCGTATGTGTGGCTGAGCGTGGCGCTCTTCGTCCGCGGCATGGGCCTCGGCTCGGTCATGATGCCGACCATGGCCGCCGCCTACTCGAGCCTGGACCGCGACATCGTCTCCCGCGCGGCCCCGACGCTCTCCGCCATCCAGCAGGTCGGCGCATCGCTCGGCAGTGCCCTGCTGGTCACCGCGCTGACCCAGCGCCTCACCGAGCAGTTGAGTTCCCGGGGGATCAACGCCCCCGGCGGCGGCGCCGACCAGATCAGCACGATCCCCCCGGAGGCGCTCCCGATCATCGGCCCGCTGCTCGCCAATGCCTTCGGCTTCGCCTTCTGGGTCGCCTTCGCCCTCACCGCGGTCATCTTCCTGCCCGCGCTGTTCCTGCCGCGCCACCGCACCGGGGCCGCCCCGGAGGCGGCACCGGGGCTGTGATCCGCGCCGCGGCAGCGGTATTCCCGGTTACCGTGAAAGGCGCCGCCGCACCCGCGGGGTGACCGGGAGGTGCGGGGTGATGGGGGAACCGCAGCAGTGGATCGTCCCGGTGACGGCGGCGCTGGTCGTGTTCTCCGCGTCGGCGTTGGCGTGCCCGCACCCGTGTGCCGGTCGCGGCCGGGTCGCGCACGGGGTGCTGTGCGCGGCGATGGCCGCCATGCTGATCCCGGCCCACGACCCGCTGGGCCCACTGCCGTGGGCGGTCGCGCTCGGCGGGCTCGGGTTGTGGCTGGCCGACACGCCGGTCCCGCTCGCGCGGCGGCTGCCGGTGATCGCGGACGTGCTGGTGATGGTGGTGCTGCTGCTGACGGCGCCCGGCGCGGCGGCTGCTCCCGGTGCGGCCCATCAGCACTCCGGGGGAGCGGGTCCGGCGTGGCTCTCGCTGCCGATCGTGGCGCTCATCGCCTGGGCCTGGGTCCGGCTGTACGTATGGCGTGCGGGCCGCGGCGCCCTGCCCGCCGCTCGATCCGCCGCAGGCACCCTCGCGCACCTCGCGATGACAGCGGCGATGCTGCTCATGGGGCTGACCCACATCGCGCACCGGTGAACGGTGATCAGCCGGCGAAATCGGGGCACAGGTTGGTCGTGGCGGCGCTCACGAAGAGCGTGCCCTGGTCGAAGTGGTAGGCCTGCTCGACCGCGCTGATCTCGTCCAGCACCGAGACCCCGGCCCGCAGGTTCCCGCAGGCCAGGTAGCCGGCGGCGACCATGTCGTCGGCCGAGCGGCCCGGCAGGGTGGCGTTGTTGATGCCGATCTCCTCCAGGAAGGAGGTCTCGGCGGGGCCGATGTCGGCCGACGCGGTGGCGATGCCGCCGCCGAGCGCGGCGAAGGCGAGGGCGGAGGCAACGGCGAAGGTGCGGAGGCGGTGACGGGTGGTGACCATGATGGCGTCCTCGGTGTCGAGCTGGAGTGGTGGTGCCCTCAATGATTCCGCCGCCGAGCACGCCGGAGAACCCACCCCAGGGTTGGAGCGGGCACCCCCCACGGTGCGGGGAGCAGCCCTCCCGGCCGAAGCCGCGCTCACGCCTCGGTGGCAGGCCCCACCCGCCGGTGCTTGGCCCCGCGGGTGAACGCGCCGGACCCGTACGGCGCGAACTCCACATCCGGGTCGGTGACCGCGCCGAGTTCCCGGCGCAGCACCCGGTACTCGCTGTTCGCCCCGGAGAGCGCCGCGACCACCGCCGCCGAGATCCGCTCGGCCAGAACAGGATCGGCGGTCGCGCCCGGCCGCAGCTCGACCTGCAGCCGCAACCGCTGGTGCTGCCCGTCGCGGACGGTGGCGAGCACGAACTTGCCGGTGACCGTCGCGCCGAAGCCGGGCTGGTCCACGGCGGCCTGCACCGGGTCGGGGTAGATATTGGCGCCGTACAGGATGGTCGCCACATCGGTGCGGCCGGAGATGGCGAGGTACCTGGCGTCCCGGCGCACCGCCGCGGCCAGGTCGGCGTGGCCGGTGGCGGTGAGCACCGCGGCGAGCTCGTCCCCGCTGCGGGCGGTGCCGCGGTCGTCGACCCGGTAGCGGACCATCGGCAGCGTCCCGTCCACCGTGAAGAGCAGGTGGTCGGGCTCGACCTCGATGTAGCAGGAGCGCGGGTCGTACTCGACGAGCGTCGGCTGCGGCGCGGGCGCCTCCGACTTGCCGGGGCCGGCGCCGAACACGGCCGCGGAGAGCTCGGGGTTGCCGCGCGCCGCCCGGCGGACGGCGATGGTGAGCGCGGTCTCGTTGCCGACGAAGCCGATCTCCGACGCCCCGTACACGGCGACCACCCGCTCCGGGCTGTCCCTCCGGCCGAGCCGCTCCAGCACGTGGTCCCGGTAGTCCTCGCTGGTGGGTTCGCCGCCGACCAGCAGCCGGATGTCCTGCCGGAGCGCGGCCTCCGGCGCCTGGTCGAGCAGGTCGCGCACGTACGGCGGGTACCCGGCGAGCACGATGCGGTCGAAGAACGGGCCGAGCGTCGCCAGCGCGTCCCCGGCCGACGGCAGATCGACGCCGGGGGTGATGACGGTGATCCGGTGCCCGCGGGCGCGCAACCCGAGCAGGGCGAGCAGTGCGTAGGTGCCGCCGGTCCAGGTGCCCATGGCGAAGCAGACGATCACCAGCGTCTGCTTCCGGTCGGTGCCGAACTGCGAGCGGAACAGCGCGTCGAAGTGCTGCTCGGCCACGGCGAACGACTTCGGCCCGCGCGGCCAGTAGGTCGCGGTCCCGGACGCCCCCGAGCTCGCCACCAGCATCGAGGTGGCGTCGACGCTTTCGCTCAGCGGCCACGTCGTCGCCACGTCCGCCTTGGTCATCGGCGGCACCGCCGCGAAATCGGTGACCGCGTCGGCGCGCACGCCATACGCGGCGAGGAAGGCCGCGTAGCCGGGGGCGCCGCTCGCCCGCCGGAAGGTCGCGAACGCCGTGTCGAGACCGGGCCGGGTCCCCGCCGAGGCCACCGTGCGGGCGGGACCGTTCTCCGTCGTTGTCATGGCCTACCTCCGTGCCGGAATACGTTGCACGGCGAGCCTGCGCGCGCAGCCCGGCCCGGACACCGCGGCCTGGAGACTGCTGAACACTGCTGAACAGCAGTGCTGTTCAGGACGGCGGCCCGGCTCCGTCCGCGTCGGCGAGCAGCCCGCGGAGGCAGAGCCGCTCCACGGTCGCCGCCACCTCGGCGGGCACCGCCCGCGGATCGCGCAGGCTGAGGATCAGCACATTGTTCACCAGCGTGGTGGCGATCGTCGCCGCAGGGACGTCGTCGACGATCTCGTGCTTCTCCTGCGCAGACTCGATCGCCGCCACGATCAGCCCGGGAAAGTCGAGCGCGGTGAGCACCCGCGTCACCGTGCTCGGCGACTGGAACCGCTCCACGCTGATGATCAGCGTCATCGCCTCGACCAGCGTCCGGTGCGCGCCGATCAGCTCGGCCAGACCGGTGAGGTACCGGCGCAGCACGTCGGCGCTCGGCCGGTAGCGGGCGTCGCTCTCGGTGCGCTTCGCGAGCCGGCCGAAGGCGGTGGCGAGGCCGGCCACGACTATATCGGGGGTGGTCGGGAACAGCGTGTCGACCAGCGCGGGCGCCACCTCGGCGGAGGTCGCGATCTGGGTGCGGGTCGTGCTGAAGTACCCGCGCTCGGCGAATTCCGCGGTGGCGGCGCTGATGATCGCGTGCTCCGGGTCGTCCGGCAGCGAGTCGGAGCCGGTCGACCGGAAACCGCCGACCGCCTTCTCCGCCAGCGCGGCCATCGTGTCGTCGATGTGCCCGTGCGTCTGGTCGGGGTCGAGGACCGAGGCGAAGAGCGCGACGGCGGCGTGGCCGAAGAGGTCGTCGGGGACGGCCTCCGGATCGAAGCGCGCCCGGAGCGCGAGCCCCTCGCCGAGCGCGGTCATCACCACCGCCAGCATCTCGACGGTGAACGGCTGGCGCAGGCTCGCGCCCCACCGCTGCATCGCCTCGGTGTGCACCCGCTCGGAGATGGTCGTGAGCCGGGCGTACTCGTCGCGGACGGCGGCCGTGGCCGCGGGGTCCCCGCCCGCGGCGGCGGCGACCACGAGGCGGAGCTGGGTGGCCGGATCGGTGCGGATCTGCTCCAGGTTCCACTCGCACAGGCCGCGGATCACCGTGCGCGGATCGCCGCCGCTCGCCCGGGTGCGGCGGCCGACCTCGTCGTCGATGGCCTCGGCCGTCCGCCGCGTCCCCGCCATCACGGTGCGCAGCAGCTCCCGCAGGTACAGCTCCTTGCCGCCACCGCCGCCCGTCCGGCGCGGGTAGGTGGTCGAGAAGGTCTGCTTGGAGAGCTGCGCGCGCGGGGTGACGTGGCGGTCGATGACGAGCCCGTCGGCGAGCAGGTTCAGATCACCCGCCGCCAGCGCTTCCCGGCCCGCCTGCAGGAAGCGCTGGCGGGCGGAGAGGTGCCGCTCCGGCATGGTCGGTTCTCCCGGTCTGGTCGGGTGCCGCGGGCCGATCCCGGCCCGCCGCTTGACTTTCGAGTCAACGAGCGCAAGATCGTAGTTCGGAAGTGGTCGCCGGGGCAAGGCTGCCTGCCATGGTCACCGGGGTGGCTTCCGTGATCGAATTCGGCCATGTCGACTGCCGGTACGTGTCCCGCGCCCAGTGGCCCGTGTCACGGCGCGGTCGGCTCCAATTCCGATACCGATCGGTGTGATTCGTGCGGCGGCGCAATCGACTCCGCGCGTCCGCGCGCCAGGCACGCCCGCCTCGCGGCCGCTGTGGTGGGCGCGTCCTACCGCTCCGCCGTCTGGCGACTCCGCCTGGACAACGTCGACTTCTCGAACACGCTGGCCGTTGGCGACGGAGCGGCTCGCTTCGCGGCCACCCTGCGCCCCGAGGGCTGCTACGTCACGGCCATCGATCCGCACTCCACCACCCCGGACGTGCGGCGCTGCGGCCTGGAGGATCTGATCGACGCGCCGGGCCGCTACACCGCGATCGTCTACTGGCACGGGCTCGAGCGCACGCCGCGACCCTCGGGTGAGATCCGGATGGCGACGCATCTGCTGCGGCCGGGTGGCTCGCTGATCGTCTCGATCCCGGATCCGGACAGCGTGCAGGCGCGCGTCCTCGGAGCGCGGTGGTTGGGCAGGCATCGGCCGGGGGAGCGGCACCACCTCTCCCGACGCTCGCTCGCGGCACTGCTGCGCGACAACGGCCTGCGTGTCCGCACCTCCGGCGTTTCCGGCGGTGTCACCGTGCTGGGCTGGGTCGACGGCATGGTGCAGCTCGGGGTCGGCCTCCGGGTGCGGCACGCCTGGGTCAGGACCGGTTCGCGGTATCGGCTCGGCAGGCTGCTCACCCTCCTGGTGCTGCCGGTCGCGGCCGCCGCCGCGGCACTCGAGGCCGTGCTCGGCCGGACGGGTGCGTGCACGGCGGTGGCGGTACGGGAATCCGCGTGATGTCGGCCGGGTCCGCGGGCGGCGTCGCCCGAGGGTGACGCGGCCGTGCTGAGCGGAGCCGCGTGCGGCGGATTTCAGCGAACGATCGCCGGGGCGGCGATCGGGTGTGGGGCGCGGACTCAGCTCGCTGCCGCCAGCACCTTCCACACCCGCTTGGGCCGCGCCCGAGACTGCGGCGCCGCGTACCCGAGCCGCCGCCGTGCCTCGTGAAAACTGATCCGCAGCAGATCCGTCAGCAGCTCCGCGGTGTCCCGGTAGCCGGTGTCCGCGGCGAGGCCGCGTCGCTCCGCTTCGGCGACCGCCGCCCGCATGGCGGCATCCAGCTGCCGCCTGCGGCGCTCGGTCTCGACGAGGGTGCGGAGCAGGTCGACATCGGCCAACTCGGACCATCCGGGTGCCGGGACCTGCGGCGTCGGCGCAGTCGCTTGCTTGGTCACCCGCGTAGCGTACCGCACCTTAGAACGTATGTTCGATAACTCTTCGAGTACGAATGGCCTGCCTCAGGCCGCGGCGTCGCTCGCCCACCGGCGCAGGCGGGCCCGCTGCCGCGGCAGCGTCCGCTGATCGGCCACCTCGAACGCGTGGGCCGTGTCCGCCAGGTTCACCGCGTTCGCCTCGAAGACCTCGATGAGCCCGCCGAGCGTGGTGAAGCAGCTGTCCCGGTTCGCCAGGTACCCCTTCTCGCCGTCGGCGAACTGATGCCCGGGCTTGTCGTCACCCCAGGGCTCGCCGCGGCTGTTGCACGCCTGCTCGAGGGTTTCGAGCAGGATCCGGGTCGCCGCGGCGACCTCTTCGAATTGCCGTGCGGCGCGGCGCACTCCGTCGGGGTCGATCTCCACGGACTGGCTCATCGTGCTGGTCCTCTCGAATCCGGTGCCGCAGCGCCGCTTTTCGTCCGACAACCATGGTGCCGGCCAGAGTTCATCTTGGATACACGTGCCCGCCACTTTTACGATGCCTTAACGTCGTCGGTACATTCGCTGGGCAGGCTCGGCGATGTCAGGCACTGCGATCCGGGGAGAGTCGATCGAATGAGCAAGCCGCACAACGACTCCGCCGCGGCCCCGGATATCCCGCTGAATCTGTCCGGGGTGCCGCCGCTGCCCGAACCGCCCGCCGACGACGGCTCGGCGATCGAACGGCAGGCGACCGACCTCGCGCACGAGACGGCGCGCGAACTGGCCGTCGCCGGACCGGAGGGCTGGCGCAGGCTGGAGGCGTTCTTCGCGCTGACGGTCGCGGGCGGGGTGAGCTACGTCCTGTACCACCTGGACGACGACCTGGTCGCCCGGCTGGAACCGACCGCGGAGATCGTCGACATGGTGCGGCGGCAACGGGAGGTCGCGGCCGGGATCGGCGACGGGCCGTGGTGGCGGATGGTGCTGCGGCTCGACGTCGCGGGCACCCTCGAGGTCGACTACGACTACGGCGACGAGCCGTTCCCGGAGGATCAGCTGCTGGTGCCGGAGGCGTACCTGGCCGACCTGGAGGCGTACCCGCGCGAGCGGCTGCCGGTCTGGCTGGCGGCCTACCTCGGCCACGGCGACCGGCAGTGGCGCTCGCCCGCGGAGGCCGATGAGCGGGCACGGGCGGACCGGGCCGTCGGTCGCGCCGCGGTGCGGTCGACCGACGACTTCCCCGCGCTTCCGGTGCTCTGGTCGCGCTGGGCGGCGATCGCGGCGGCGTTCGTCGCGGTCGGCTCGGCGTGGGGGCCGCGGGTGCTGCCCGCGCTCGGTGTCTTCGAGGGGGCTTCGCGCGGCGGTGCGACGCTGTACGTCCTCCCCGGCGGCCGCGCGGTGCTCTCGGGCGGGGTGTGGAACGCGCCCGAGCTGGACGCCGCCTACAACGACGGCACGCCGCTGCCCGAGCTGTACGCCGGTGCCCCGGCCTGGGTGGCCGGTCAGGTGCTGAACCCGCGGGCGGCCCGCGGCACCCTGTCGTTCTGCTACTGGTGGGAGCGCGGCAGCTGGTTCCGCGGCGAGTCGCCGACCGCCGACCGGCTCACCGCGGCGGTGCCGGGGGTGTGGTCGGCGCAGAGCACCGCCGATGTGATCTGCGGGGTGCTCGGCCCGGACCCGAGCGACCGGCAGCGTGCCGCCGCGGCGGACCTGGTGGCCGCCGCGGAATCCGGGGTGGCGTCACGGGATACGCTCACCGCCCTGTTCACCGACCCGGCCGACGACATCGCCGGGGCGCTCTACCAGCTCTCGCTGGCCGGACTGGTGATGGAGGTGCCCGACCGGCTCTCCCGGGAGCAGGCCATCGCCGCCGTCCGCGCGCACATCGCCGAGCAGGGCATCGACACCTCCGCCTACCCTGTCGACGACCTGGTCGCGGAGCGGCTGACCGTGGGCTGGATGGTCGTCGCGCCGACCGGGCCGGGCGAGATCGCCGTCGGCCGCGCGATCTTCTACATCGCCGACGACGGCGTCATCGAGCAGTCCTCGTCCTCCATCCCGCCCTCGCGCTACGCCGCGGGTTTCGAGCAGCGCTTCCACGACCGCAAGACCGGCGCCGCCGCCGACTTCCGGGTCTGACCTGGGCCGGGGTCAGACCCGGAACGAGTCCACGTCCGGCCAGGCGCCGGTCCAGCGGCTCTGCTGCTCGAGCCACGCCGCGGCGTGGACGCACGTCTCGTGGGTCGTCGCCTCGTCGGTGTCGTAGGTGGAGGTTCGCCTGTTCAGCGTCAGCCTGCGCTCGCGGGCGGGTTCGGCGGGTGGTTCCAGCAGCGAGCGTGCCCACACCCGGTACTCGATCACGTCGGGAGTCTCCCCGTCGTGTTTGACGTGGATCTCCCAGGTCGGCGGGTACACCCGGTAGCCGTCGACCGGCTCGCCGTTGCGCACGGCCTCGTCGTACTCCGCGCCGATGAGCTCCGGGTGCAGGCTGCCGTGCGCGGTGATCACGCCGGTGGCGCGATCGACGACGTAGGTGCCCGCCCCGATCCCCGCCTCCGCGGCGACCTCCTCCTCGGTGAGCACCGGCTGCGCGACCCAGCCGTACTCGCAGCGGAACACCGCGTACGCCCGGTCGGTGTCGAATGCCGTTGCCAGGTAGTGCCGCACCTGCTCCGCGGTGTCGAGCGGCGCGCTCGCCGTCATGCCTGGATTCCGAGCCGCCTGCGGGTCTCCAGTAACCGCGGCAGGTCGGCGGCGAGCTCGCCGATCCAGCCCGTGAAGGTCGACGGCCCCGCGCGTTCCGGCTGTGCCTCCTCGTAGAGCCAGATCGGTGGATCGGGTTCGTCGAGGTCGGCGCCGCGGAAGTACTCGAAGGCGTAGCCCTGGTGGGTCTGCAGGATGTAGGCGTCCTCGAACGGGGCGAAGGAACGATCGTCGTCGTCGGCGACGATCTCGCGGGCCGTCTGCTTGGCTCGGAGCAGCGAGGCGTAGTCCCATTCGCCGTCGCGGCTCAGCCAGTACGGGTTCTTCCCGGTGATCGCGAGGAAGTCGAGGTACGCGGCCGGAAGCGCCCGCACCCCCTGCGCCTGCCGCAGCGCGGCGATCTCCGCGTCGGTGCACCCCCGGATGGCATCCGGCGTGACCAGTCCCCGCCGGATCAGCTGATCGGCGAGTTCGGCCATGAACGGCATGGCGGTCTCCTCACTCGGCTCCGGCGCGCGCCGGGCGGTCTCGTCGGACATTCTTTCATCGGCCCGCGCCGCTCCCCCCGGACGAGGAGCCGGGTTGCGGCACGGGGTCCTTGGGCTTGGCTGATTTGCCCTTCTTCGGGGCGACCCCGCCGGGCAGGCCGAGGGTGGGGCGCTCGAGGTCGAGCGGCGGGTAGGGCGCCACCCACAGGGATTCGAGGTGAATGTGCGGGTACATCTGCTGGAAGCGCTCGATCACCTCCGCGCAGGAGTCGCACGGTGCGTGTTCGACGAACATCCGCACCCGGCCGCGCGCCGGGCTGGTGCCGTCGGGGCCGAGCGGGTAGGTCTCGATCAGCTTCCGGTGCAGGTGCTCGAGCAGGTTGTTCTCGGAGTCGGTCGCCCGACCCGGCTTGTCCCGATGCGCGGGGACGATGGCGTGGTCGGTGACCGGTAGCGCGATCTCCGGCACCGGCCACGGCAGCGAACGGCGCTGCACGCCCCAGACCTTGGCCCCGCTGAACGCCGCGAACGCTCCGGTCTCCGACCCGATCTCGTACTCGAGCGCGCCGCCCATCCGGCCCGGCCCCACCTGCGCCGCGTAGCGCGCGCGCCGATGCAGCTCGGCCAGCCCGTGCACCGCCGGGTCATCGACCCGGACCTGACGTACCGCTGGCGCGGAGCCCTCCGCCGACGACCCGGCGTGCTGCTCCTCCGCCATGCCGTGGCCGGTGTCGGCGGTATCGGCCGGATCGGGGATGCGCAGGGTCGATCCCCGCTGTGCCGCCTGCGTAGCGGATTCGGCCCGCGACGGCCCCGCCCTGCCGGATTTGGGGACGACTCCGTGCGGGAGGCCGAGGGTGGGGCGGTCGAGGTCGAGGGGTGGGTAGGGGACGACCCACCCGACCTGGAGGTCGATGTGGGGGTACATCTGCTGGAAGCGTTCGATGACCTCGGCGCAGGAGTCGCAGGGGGTCTGTTCGACGAGGACCCGGACGTGTCCGGTGGCGGGGCTGGTGCCGTCGGGGCCGAGCGGGTAGGTGCCGACCAGTTTCCGGTGCAGGTGCTCGAGGATGTTGTTCTCGGAGTCGGTGGATCGTTTGGGCCGGTCGCGGTGCAGCGGGATGATGGCGTTGTCGGTGGCGGGCGGCGCGATCTCGGGTGCGGTGTAGGGGAGTCCGCGGCGTCGGGGAGCCCAGGCCTTGCCGCCGCTGAACCCGGCGAACGATCCCGACAGGTCACCGACCCGGTATTCGAGCGCGGCGCCCATCCGGTTGGGGGTCACCTGCGCGATGTAGCGGGCCTGCCGGTGCAGCTCCGCCAGCTCGTACACGGATGGATCGTCCATGTCGATCTGCCGTACCGCGGGCGCTGTCAGCGGTGCCGACGGTTCGGCGAGCTGCTCCGGGAATTGCTCCGGCGACGCGGGTCCGTGCCCGGTGTCCGCCGGTTGGAACGTGTCCTCCGTCGGACGGAGCGTGTCGTCCGCCGGGCGGGATGAGGTGTCGGCCGGGCGGGACGAGGATGGGGCCGGTCGCGATGGCCCGGCCTGCGTCGGCCGGGGTTGTGATGGCCCCGCCTGGGTCCTGGGCTGTCGACCGGATCTGGGGATGACCCCCTGCGGGAGGCCGAGGGTGGGGCGCTCGAGGTCGAGGGGTGGGTACGGGGCGACCCACCCGACCTCGAGGTCGATGTGGGGGTACATCTGCTGGAAGCGTTCGATGACCTCGGCGCAGGAGTCGCAGGGGGTCTGTTCGACGAAGACGCGGACGTGTCCGGTGGCGGGGCTGGTGCCGTCGGGGCCGAGCGGATATGCCGCTACCAGGGTGCGGTGCAGGTGCTCGAGGAGGTTGTTCTCGGAGTCGGTGGATCGTTTGGGCCGGTCGCGGTGCAGCGGGACGATCGCGTTGTCGGTGGCGGGCGGCGCGATCACCGGCGGCTCGCCGGGCAGCCCGCGGCGTCGGGGGGCCCACGGCTTGCCGCCGCTGAACGCGGCGAACGATCCCGACAGGTCACCGACCCGGTATTCGAGCGCGGCGCCCATCCGGTTGGGGGTCACCTGCGCCACCCAGCGGGCGCGCCGGTGCAGCTCCTCCAGCGTGCGCATCGACGGATCGCCCGCCTCGATCTGCCGCACCACCGGCTGCGCGACATCGTCCGCGGGCGAGCGCTGCGCACCGGCCGGGACGAGCGGCACCGGGGCCACCGCTTCGGCGTTCGCCGCCGCGCGCCGCGCGCCCGCCGCCAAGACGACACGGTCGGGGGTCGTGATGATGGCCGAGGTGGCGGCGGTGCGCTCGACGATCGAGGCGGGCAACTCGGTGTAGGTGGCGCCGTCCGCCGGATCCCACCAGACCGGGTCCGATTCCGCGTCCGGGAACACCAGGGCCAGGACGTGGTCCTCCACCGGCCTCCCGGTCTCGGCGCCGGGCGTGTCGTTCCAGCGCACACCGACCCGGGCCATGGTCCGCTCACCGGAGCCGCGCACCGCGTCGTAGACCGCCCGGTACTGCTCCGCGGCCGTCCGCTCCGGTCCGGGGGAGACCTGCTCGGCACCCAGCCAGCGCTCGGCCTGCGCTTCGTCGCTGTTCTCCGGGGCGGTGTCCGCCGGGCCGATCAGCGGGCGCGCGACCTCGGGGTTGCCGAGGAAGCTGGAGAACAGTGCCAGCACCCGGGCCGGGGCGTTGCCCGCCGTCGGGTCCGATCCGGCGATCAGGCGACCGTAGGGGATGCCGCCGGTCGCGTAGGCCGTCGCCGGGTTCTGGAACGGCACGGCGACCCCGTTCCACTCCAGCGCCTGCCGCAGCGCCCTGGTCTCCGCCTCGGTGACCGGACCGTACCGGCCCGGCGTCTGGAAGCTCGACGGTGTCGGGATCAGGTGGCTGTGGCTCGGATCGGCGAAGAAGGCGGGCGCACTGCGCGAGATCAGCTCCCGGGGCGAGCCGCCGACGAGCTCCCTCTCGGGAGCCGCGACATAGGACACGGCGACGGTCGTCGCGGCGATCGACTCCGGGACGCGGTCACCGGTGTAGCCGGTGAGGGGATCCCACCAGACCGGGGCGCGGGAGCCGTCCTCCGGATGCACGACGGCCAGCACCGCGACACTCCCGTCCTGCTGCCGCGCCTCGACGACGGCGACCGAGCCCGGCCCGTACCCGGCCGATGCCAGTACCTCGGTGACGTGATCGAACCGCTCGCCGACCGGGCGGCCGTCGTCCATCGACTGCCACTGCCTGCCGAAGAACCGGGCCACCCGGCGGAGCCGGACCCGGTCGGTCCGCGGGACTCGCTGCGGCGCCCCGCCCGGGTTGAGCCGGTCCCAGGA
This sequence comes from Nocardia sp. NPDC057353, assembly GCF_042667085.1. Lineage (NCBI taxonomy): Bacteria > Bacillati > Actinomycetota > Actinomycetes > Mycobacteriales > Nocardiaceae > Nocardia > Nocardia sp. NPDC057353. Next base: position 118,535 of record NZ_JBHVAK010000006.1, on the reverse strand, counting down.
CGGGACGTTGGTGCGCGGGAACCCGAGGAAGGAGGCGATCCCCGCGAGCGCGGCGTCGTACCCGCTGTGGGTCCGACCGGGGCCGGGCGGCCCGCCGAACGTGGTCAGGGTGCCGTACGCGGGGCCGCCGGGCACCGACGAGTACCGGCCGGGATCGCGCCGCGCGACGAACCCCGAGCCGTCCGCCGAGCGCAGGGCGTCCTCGAGCAGACCCCGATGGCTCGCGGCCCGGTCCAGCAGCGCGATGTCGGACGCCGCGAATCGGACCCGGGCGACCCTGTCGACGAACGCGGCGGGCATCGTCTCGTACGTACGTCCGGTCTGGGCGTCCCACCACACCGGCCCCGGAGCGTCCTCCGGGTGGACGATCGCCAGAATATGGGCGTTGCCGTTGGTGACCGGATTGCCGTCCGCGTCGACCGAACCCCATTCCACGCAGACGAATGCGAACGAACCGGTCCCACGATCGGCGATCACGTCCTGGATCATCCGGAACTGCTCGGCCATGGGGGCAGGCCGCTCGGTGAACGTCGCGGGATCGACCAGCTGGTTGCCGAGCCAGCGCTCGGTCGCGGGGTTGCCGGCCAGCGCCGGATGCTCGGGCAGCGGCCCGATCAGGGGGCCTGCGACCACGGGTGAACCGAGGAACGACGAGATGGCCGCGACGGTGGTGGCGGCGCAGTTGCGGAGCCGGCCGAGCAGCCGCGTGCCCGGGCCGTTGACGAGGCGGCCGAACGGTCGTCCGCCGGGGACTGCGGTGTAGGTCGCGGGGTTTCGATACCGGGCGAATCCGCCGCCCGGCGCCGCGAGCGCCGCCTCCAGCGCCTGCTGGTCCGCGGTGTCCACCGACCCGAAGGCTTGCTGCGGGAAGCCCGTGGTCGGCGCGATCGTACGGCTGCCCGGGGTCGGGCGGGTGTGCACAGGTTGGGCGGTCGAGGTGTCCGTGCCGGGTCCGGCGGGCTCCGATTCCGCCGTCCCGGGCAGCAGCACCTCGGCCGTGATCGTGGTGAGTCTCGTGGCCTCGTCACGGGCGACACCGGTGATGCGGTAGCGGGTATCGCGGGCGAGGAGCAGTTCGCTGTCGCGCGGCTGTCCGCCGTTGCTCCCGATCCACAGGCCCGGGGTGCCGGGGGGGACGGTGAGGTCGAGGCGGTAGCTGAACTCGCGTCCGTCGCCCATGGTGGCCAGGTCGGGGCCGACGGTGGTGGACAGGTAACCGGGTTCGTGCTGGGTGGTGCCGACGAGGTCGTCCAGTGCGTAGGGGTACCGCATCCGCCTGCCGTCGCGACCGCGCAGGAATTCGATCTGGTCGATCCCGCGGACGACGCGGATCGGTTCGGTGTTGGGGAGCGGCTGCATCGCTCGGTCGAGGGTGTCGACGGCTCGGCGGAGGGTGAAGGGGTGCGGGGTGGCGGATCCCAGGTAGCGGAGGTACAGCGGTTCGGTGATCTGCCGATAATGCCTGCCGTCGGCCACGAGCTGCGTGTGGGTTGCCGAGGGTGACGCGGTGCCGAAGATCGACTGGAGTGCGCGCGTGGCCTGGTAGGCCCGGGCCGGGTCGGGGAGCACATCGGACGGGTGCGACGGCCCGGTGTGGTAGGCCGCCAGGTCGTCGAGCGAGGGGTCCTGCGAGCCGGTCAGCTCGGTGAGTACGTCGAGGTTTGCGGCGGCGGCACGCTGTCGCTCGTACGTGCGCTGGAGGGCGTCGCCGCCGTCGCGCAGCAGTGTGTTGTAGGCGGGGCTCAGATGATAGGCCCAGACCGCGTGTTTCTGCTCCGCGGTGAGCTGTGGCCAGCGGTCGAGGACGGTTTCGCCGTAGTTGAGGCCGGCGTCCTCGGTGTCGAAGACCCTGGTCCCGGATGGGTCGAGCCGCCCGGTGTCGGTGCGGTCGGTGCTGGACGGGGTCGGCGGGCGGGTGTGGTGCTCCGCGGGCGGATCGAACGTCGCGGGCAGGTCGAGTCGGTCGAGGTGCAGGCGGTAGGGCCTGCCGTCGGCGGTGGTGGCCAGCTGGAGGTCGGCCGGGTTGTCGGGCGAGGCGTAGACCAGGACGAAGGGGGCATCCGCCGCTCCGTGGCGGTAGACGTCGCGCGGCGCACCCGGGCGGAGCACCACCATATTGAGGCCGAGCGCCCGCGCGGCGACGGGGAGCAGGTCGACGCTCATGAGGTGGTCGGTGGGGTGATGCCGGTCGGTGAGGGCATCGAGCAGCAGGCCGAACCGGTCGAGCGCGCGTTCGCGGACCGCGTCGTCGAATCGGTCGATCGAATCCAAAAACTGCTGTTTGCGGGCAGCGGTCGCGGCGATGTCCGCCGCGCTCCTCGGCAAGTCCTCGTCGCTCCCGAGCACCCCGCGTCGGCGGAGCTCCAGCAGCTCGCCGATCTCGCGGAGTTCCCCTTCGGCCCACTCGTTGCGCCAGCGAATCCGGCGCAGGGTCTCGCCCTTCGCCTCCTTCTGCGCGGCCAGCGTGACGCTGCGCAGCAGTTCGAGGTAGGCATCGCGGTCGGCGCGGAGGTGCTCGGCCATGGTGGTCCGTGCCGCCCTGCCGTTCGGCAGCCCCGCGGCGCGGGCGAGCACGTCCAGCAGGCGGTTCCCGTTCTCCGGCAGCGGAGTCCAGGTCGGGTCGCCGGTGTCGTGGCCCGTGGCCGGGGTGCGGAAGTCCGCGGCGGGGTCGGTGCGGTCGCCGCGGGTCATCAGGGTGCGGAGGCGGTCGACGGTCGACGGGCGGGTGTCGGCGCGCGATGCCCGCGGCGCCGACGAACCGGTGAGGCCCTGGACCCGCGCCACGACCCGTCCGAGGCGCCGCGACCCGAGCCGGGGGGCTGGGGCGGTCGCGGGGTGCAGCGCGCTCCCGTCCGCTTCGGGTCCGCGGTCCGGGCGGCCGGGCGGCCGGGTCCGGTCCGCGGGGGCGCCGATGCGGATCCCGGCCGGGAACACCGGAATGGTCCGGCCGGTTCGCGTGCCCGAGCCGGAAACACCGGTGTCCGAACGGGAATCGGGGAGGGGACGGGCGTGGTGGCCGGTTCGGAGCCGCGCCGCCAACGTTCGGACGCCGGTCGGGATGTGCGGGATCGTCGTGCGCGGGTCGTCCCGGCCGATACCGGGTGGGAACAGGGCCGGGGCGACGGCCCCCGTCGGGCCGAACAGGATCGCGTGCACCGCGGCGTACTCGTTCCGGCCGGGCACCGTGTGGGTGGGGTCGGCGTCGTCCTGCACGAGCACCGTGCCGCGGTCGTTGACCATCCGGTAGGCGTGCGCGCCGATGCCGTCCGCGCCGGGGGTGGCGTGCACGCCGACGACGAGCGCCTGCGCGCCCGGCCCCTGGATCATCAGGTTGCGGACGATCGTGGCGGTGTCGGGGAAGCCCTGGAGTCTGCCGCCCGCGGCGCGCTCCAGCTCGCGTCGGGTGCGCCCCGCCACCGGCGGTGGCCCGGTCGGTATCCGGATCCGGTTCCCCGGGAGCGAATCGCGGATTCCGGTCAGCGCGGCGACGACACAGTCCGTGCCGGTCCGCAGCGCCGAGGAGCCGGCGCGGGAGGTGTCGACCGAGTCGACGTCCGTCGACGCTCCGCTCCTGGCAGTGACCTCGGGGAGACCGGCGTCGGGGGTGATCGGCGGTGCGCCGGTCCGCGGGAGCACCGTTGCCGACTCTGGCGAGGTCGCGAGCTGCGGTGATGCGGTACGGACGGTGCCGTCGCCGCGCGCCGGGTCCGGGGTGGGTGCCGCGCCGCGCAGCCGGTCGAGCCGCGCTCGGAACAGGTCGCGGTGGCGCGGGGCGCGCTCCGCCGGGCGCGGGGTCGGTGCCCCGGCCAGACGCTCCGGAAGGGCGCGGACGCGAGAGAGTATCCGCTGGAGGCGGTTCGGCGCGGCCGGACGCACCGGGCCTGCCTGCCGTGTCGCGGTCGTCGCGTTCACCTGGATGCTGCCGTCGGAGAGCGGGGCCGCGCGGTGCGGCGTCATCGGCGGGGTCGGCTGGGTTCCCGGCGCGGCCGTCGAGCGGTCGTCGCCGGTCAGCGCGGTGTCGACGGTGAGGTTCATCGCCTGCGCTTCGTCGGAGACCTCCGGCGTGGCGATGGACTCCACCGACGCGTCGGGCCGAACGGGCGCGGACACCGGGGTGGAGAGGCGCAGGTCCTCGCCGGACGGCAGGTTCCGGAGCGGCTCGACGGCCCGGTGCACTCGGGGGAGTGGATCGAACCGGTGCCGTCTGCGCACCGGCGGCGACGCGAGTTGCCCGCTCCGCTCGGTATTGGTCTCGAGGGGTTTCGCGGCGGTCGTGGTCTCGGCGGTCTGCTGGTCGGTGCCGATCGGCGCCCGGGCGGCAGTGGCCTCGTCGATCCCGGTCTCGATGCTGGAGTCACCCTCGACGGTGGGTCGAGTCTTGACCGGTTCGACGGCGTTCTCGGGCCTCTCGGCGTCGTCCCCGACGCGCGAGCGGCCGTCGGGCACCGTCGGCGCCTTCGGCGCACCCGTGCCGTCGGCGGGGACGGCGAGGTAGTAGTGCTCGCCCGCGACGAGCACCGAGGCGTCCGGCTGTGCCCTGGTGTCCTCGCCGAAGGTCCAACCGTGCGCGATCTGCGTGTTGTGCACCCGCACAAGGCCGACGTTCAGCCGCGCCAGCGCGGTCGCGGCGGCGCGGGGAACCAGGTCGAAGAGGGTGAACTGCCACTGCCCGAGCTGCCGCAGCCGCCGGACCTGCGCGTCGTACGCCGCGCGGGCGCTGTCGACGATGTGCTGCGGGATCTCGGTCTGCCGCCGCTCTTCGGCGGTGAGCCGTTTGCCGCTGGTCAGCGCGGCGGCGTGCAGTTCGAGGAACTGCCGGAAGTACTGGTCGCGCCGGGGCCCGGACAGCTCGTCGGCGGTCATGCCGCGCAGGTGGTGGAGCCGCCGGTCGAGTTCCGCGCGCGAGTGGGCGGGCGCGACGTACACGATTCGTTCGAGGGCGTGGAAGAAGCAGTCGTTGTCCTCGGGCATGGATTCCCACAGGTGCCCCTCGGGTGCGGGCACCGACTCGACCGCGGCCGATCGCGGACCCGCGACGCGGAAGGTCGCCGGTGGCGGGACGGCGCGGTCACCGTCCTCCGAGCCGGTCACCCTCGCCTTGCCCTCGGCGCCGGCCTCGACCCCCGCCGCCTTGCCCTCCGCGGCCTTGCCCTCCGCGGCTTTGCCTTCCGCAGTCGTGCCTTCGTCTGCCTTGACCTCTGCGGCCTTGCCTTCCGCGGCTTTGCCGTCTGCGGCTTTGCCGTCTGCGGCCTTGCCTTCGGTGCCGTTCGACCCGCTCTTCGGCGCCGCCGTGCTGTCCGCCGGTTCCGGTGTCTTCGCGGTCGACGGCGGTGGCTCGATGGTGCGCAGCACCATGTCGCCGGTGACCCACACCGTCCCCTGCGGACCCCGCACCTCCACGAGCGCGACGGTGCGCAGCCGGAAGCCGTCGGTCGGCGCGTTGGTGCGCCAGAGATTGCGCCGGACGCTGCCGACGCCGTTGTCCCCGCCCTTGTGCTGGCTCTGGCCGCCGATGGGAAGGGAGGCGATCCCCCCTCGGAAGTTCTGCTCGGAGAGGATCGGACCGGTGTAGCTGGCGCCGAGCCCGACGGTCGTGCTGTGTTCTTCGCTGGAGAGCATGCTGTCGACCGAGAATTCGAAGCGATCGATGGCGATCGACGTCGCGGAGTCCTCGGCGCGGGGCGAGTACAGGCTGACCTTGATCTGGACGCCGTCCACCGTGACCTCCGCCGCGTGCGGCCGCGGCTCGGGCACGGTGCCGGACGGGTCGACGTTGAGCAGCGGCGCGGTGGACTGCGGGCCGAGCCGGGTGAAGTCGCCCTTCGCCACCAGGGTGACGAGCCGGTTGTAGGTCGCCTCGGCGGAGCGGGTGCCGTCGTTGCCGTGCAGCGCGGGATCGACGGTCAGCAGTGCCGCGGCGAGTTCCGGCGCCGCGTCGAATTCGCGGATGTCGAAGGACAACTCGGGAACCCAGGGGGTGGTCGAGAGCAGGGCTCTGGTATCCGCGGGTACCTCGTCGGCGGGCTCGACATGGGTGTTGGCTTCGAGATCGATCTCGTCCGCCGGGCGCTCGGTGTCGCGGATCCGGGCGGGACGCAGTTCGGGCGCGGCGGGGTCGAATCCGAAGATCGCCGGTCGGGTGCGCTGGAGCTCGGGCACCGAGCCCGCCCCCGGCAGCGGTTTGGTATCCGAGACGTGCAGCCGCACGTGCGAGGTCGAGCGGACCGTCGAGGATTCGGTCACGGTCGGCGGCGGGAGTTCCTCCGGGACGAGGCCGTGCGCGACCCCCAGTTGCTGCCCGCCGAGGATCAGCAGGTCGCCGACCTTGTCGGCCACGTACGTCAGCAGTGCCTCGGTCAACGGGCGGGAGTCGACGGTGACGGTGTACTCGGTCGGCACCTCGAATTCGTACTGCGCGTCGGAGCTGCGCTGCCAGGCGCTCAGGTCGCGGGTGGAGTTCTGCACGTCGCCGTGCGTGCTCGAGCGTTCGACGCCGAAGGTGACGGCGGGGCGGTGGCCGCGGTCCTTGGTCTCGGTGCCGGTACTGCGCCCGCCGAACGTGACATCGAGCTGGTTGCCCCGCGACCGGGTGGTCCCGACGCTGGTCGCCTCCGGTTCCAGCAGGGCGTTGCCGTCGGCGCGGATATGCCGGTGCACGTTGTCCAGGGCGGCGGTGCGCGGCACCTGTTTGCCCTCCAGCGTCGCCAGGGTGGTGCCGTCGGGCATGTCGGCGTCCCGCCGGGGGCGGGTGCTGAAGTTGACCCCGACGAGCTTGGGAAAGAGCCCGCTCCGGTCGATGTAGTGGAAGGTGTGCTTGCCCTCGGACCCGGCATTGGCGAGGTTCCGCACGCCGAAGCTCGTGGTGTGCTCGTTGATCAGCGTGGCGACGCCGGGGTGGTAGTTGTTCGAGCCGACGACCGTCGCGCCGGGCGACATCTTCTCCACCAGCGCCGTCGCGGTGTCCTCGAGGGCGCCGCGGCCGTCCTCGAAGACGACCTCGGTGACCGAGCCGAAGGAGAGCAGCCCCTTGGCGGTCTCCGGGTCGTCGGTGCGCGCGCCCGCGTAGGCGTCCGGGAGCAGGCGGCGCTCGGTCGCGACCGAGGTCCCGTCGCTCTGCTGCACCGTCTCCTCGGGGAGGACCGGGTCGGCGACCTTGTTGTCCGCGGCCCACTGCTGCACGAGGCGCAGGTATTCGGGATGGTTGTGCAGGTCGTTGTCGGTGAGGAAGAACTCGAGCCTGCGCGGCGCGTCCACGAACCGCGTCCTGGAGGCGTACGGCTTGCCCTGCGCGAGCCCGCTGAGGAAGTTGCGCAGCCCCACCTTGACGTTGACGCGGTAGTGGCCGTCGGCGGTGAAGCGGTAGACGTTGCCGCCGTAGTCGGAGGTGACACGCATGGTGTCGGTGGCGTCGCCCTTGGTGACGGACTTGCCGGTCGAGTCGAAGCCGTGCCAGCCGCCGCTGGGGCGGAAGCTGCCGTCGGACTGCGCGCCGTAGGCCCCCTGCACATTGATGCCGCCCGCGTTGCCCCTGGTCTTCGTCTCGGTGTCGGCGGTGGTGTTGGTGTTCTCCAGCCAGTGCTCGGTGTCGATCGGCACCACGCCGAGCACCTCGATGTTGTCGAAGTAGCCGCGGATGTCGACGCTGTAGTCCGTTCCGGCGACGCCACCGGGGATCTCGCTCTCGAACTTGAACGAGTCGCGGAAGATCATCGGCGCGAACGAGGTCGTGTGGTGCGGCGACAGCGAGGTGTGCAGCGCCGACTGGACCGCCGAGGTGGGGTGCTGCACCGGGTCGCCGAACGCGGTGCGCCACATCCACCGGCCGAGCCCCGCGGCCCGATCCCACACCCAGTGCCCGAGGTCGGACCAGGTGGGGCCGGTGTCGCCGGCGTCGGAGCGCTCGTCGTCCGCGCGCCAGGCGCCAGGCACCGGCGGGGTGTCGTCGGATTCGTCGTCCGAGTCGAGGAGGGTGGGGCGGGGAACATCGGTGAGGTCGATCTCGACGAACTCGTCGGAGCCGTCGGTGCGCGGGAACGTCGGGCCGCCCGCCGCGCTCGGCCGACCGGACTCCGTGTCCGAGTCGAGGAAGGTGGGGCCGCGCCCGCCGGATCGGCCGGATTCGTCGTCGGAGAGCAGGAAGGTCGGGCCGTGGCCGTCGCCGGGCAGTGTGGATTCGCCGTCGGTCAGCAGGAAGGTCTCCGGGTGCGGGAGATCCGTGATGTCGACCTCGCCGTCCGAGGTCAGCGGGAGCAGCTGGTTCGGTGGCGGCGGGGCGGGCCGGTCCGGGGGCGCGGGGAACGGCGGGGCCGCGGTGTCGCGGTCCGCGAGTTCGATGCTCTCCTGCTCCGGCGCCCGCGCACCGAACCACCTGCGGACCGCCGCCGACCACGGGCCGGACGGGAGGTAGGCGCCGGGGTTCCAGCGGGAGCCCGCGGTGGTGCTCGGCGCGGCTTCGGACTCGGTGCCGCTGTCGGCGGGGGTGCCCGGGTACTCACCCGGCAGCGGCGGGCGGTTGGGGTCGTCCAGTTCCGCGGCGGCTTCGCGCTCGATATCGGCGACGAGCTCGAGCGTCGCCTCGTGCAGGATCTCGCCGACCGGATGGCCGGCGATCACGGCGCTGAGCGGGAGCCTGCCGACCCCCTTCTCGATGGCGGCGTCCGCGGCGAGGCCGAGCTTCTCGGTGAACTCGGCGCGGGCGTCGTCGTCGACGTCGGTATCGGCCCGGATCACCGGGTCGGGTAGCCGCCCTGTGCCCTCGGTGGGCGTGGTCAGGTAGGTGGGAACGGCCAGGCTGATCGCGCCGGTGCCCTCGATCGGCGCCGGGCCGGGGCCGTGGCTGTAGGCGATCTCCACGACGTACCTGGTCGGCACACCGAAGATCTGCAGGCCGGGCTCGCGCGCCTTGGGGCCGGGGCTGAAGGTGTAGTTCTCCTCGGCGAGGTTGTGGCCGCTGACGGTGGTCTGCGAGGTGTCGCCGGTCCGGTCGTAGGAGCCGTTCAGGCTGGCGAGTGCCTCGCTGCCCTCGACGTCGAACGGGTTGGTGAAGGCGAAGCCCGCGCCCGCGTCCCAGGCGAACGGCGTGTGCTCGGAGCGCTCCTCGCTCGCCAGGATGATGCCGGAGTAGTTCATCGTCTGGATGTGCGGGATCATCCAGTCGTGGGTGACGCCCCGGTGTGCATTCTGCTCGGGGTCGTAGCGGCCGTCCGCGGTCGCGTAGTCCCGGACGGCCTTGATGGTGACGGTGATGCGCTCGGTGTCGAACCCGTTCGATTTCTCGAAGACCGTCCGCGAGCCGCCCTGGATCATCTCGTCGACCGTGCCGAGGCGGTTCAGCCTGGACGTGATCTGGGTGAGTTTGCGGTGGTTCTCCAGCAGTTGGCTCTTCGTGGCGTCCGAATCGAGGGTGTTCGATCCCTCGGTCCGCGGCGGCAGGAAGTTCTTGTCCGCCAGGTAGTTCTCGATCCCGTCGAGCACGGGCTGCGGGATGTCGTTGCGCAGCGGGGTGGTCAGCAGCCCGAGTTGCTGCAGGTGCAGCAGGTCCGGTGGCAGGTAGCGGCGTTGTTCGGCGGTGGGTTTGCTGCCCAGCGACGCCTTCGACGGCACCAGCATGTTGATCGGGTACCGCTTCCCCGGCGTCGGGTCCGTCGCCGGGTTCGCCGGGGCGAGCGGGGAACCGGCCTGCGGCTGCACGGGCGGCCCGCCGGGCCGGACGAAGGTCACCCTGATGTCCAGGTCCGGGGTCGTGTGCAGCAGGTGGGCGACCAGCCGCAGCGCGCGCGAGGTGTAGGCCCGCCCGCCGTAGGCGATGGAGTGGTTGTGCCGCTGCGCCGCCCCGACCTTGACCGGGGTCAGGTTGGCCCCGATCGTCGGGTACGAGGTCTTCTCGTCGGGCTTGGCGCGGCCGAGGCCGAAGGACAGCGCCAGCGATCCGCCGATGGCGTTGGCGATGGTGGAGGTGGCGAGGGTGCGCAGCGCCCGCAGCACGTTGTACTCCAGCCGGGAGGCGCCCGCGGTGGTGGTCGGCCCGGTGAGCTGCTGCCCGCCGTGGAAGGCGGGGATCTCCACCTGGAAGAAGCCGAGCGGCGTGCCGTCCTTCGCGTAGAGCGTCGGGGACGGCACCGCGCCGCCGTGCATCATCGGGATGTTGCCGCGGAAGTTCCCGCCGAAGAACTCGCGCAGCTGGGACGCGGAGTTGCTGGACAGGTTCCGCACCTGGTCCGGGAAGGACGCCATGACATCGGCGAAGAGCCGATCGTGGTGCGGGAAGTCGAGCGGTCCGTAGAACGGCAGCTCCTCCAGTGACAGCGGCGCATCCGGGTCGGCGGGGTCGCGGCGCTGCGGCGGGGGGACGGTCGCGTCGTCCGCCGGATCGACCACCGGCAGGCCGGGGCTCTCGTCCAGGTACTTGGGGAACCAGGCGACCAGGTCGTCCGGCGCGGGCTCCGGGATGCGCGTCCACCCATCGGCGACCGGCAGGTCCGGTGCGAGCACCCCGGCCACGCCGTCGTCGTTGAGCCGGATCTCCCACAGCATCTCGTAGTCGTGCGGGACGGCCGCGGCCTCGGTGCTGCGCTTCTTGATGATCGACTGGATGGTCGAGAAGACCGAGGCGCCCGAGGAGAGCTCGTTGTGCGTGAAGTCCGGCCGGAAGGTCAGCCCCATCCGGAGGAAGGTCTTGTCGAACATGTTCCACAGCCCGCTGAAGGTGAGCCCGAACGAGCGCAGGTTGTGGCTGCCCGCGGTATCGCCGGTCTCGACGGCGCCGTAGGTCCAGCGCTGGGTGCTGACCGTCGGGCCGGTGCTCGGCCGCGAGCTGTCGCGGGCGCGCAGCTGCAGGCGCAGGAACGCCGGGAACGGCCGTCCCCGGTACTCGACGGCCAGCGGCATGCCGGATTCGCTGAGCAGCCGGTCGTACTCGGCGGTGGTGAGCCGGGAGGTGAGCTTCCGTTCGACCTCGGCACGGAACTTCGGGTCCGGCGCTCCCGCGGTCTCGACCGGCTTCGTGCCGCCGAGCAGGCGATCGACGCGCGCGGCGATCGGGCCGGTGGAGAGCATCGCGTCGACGTCGGCCTTGAACGTGTCGTCGGCGTCGATGGTGTTCAGCCTGGCCCGGATCTGCTCCGGGGTCGCGTCCGGGGTGAGCTCCCTGACCTCCCGCAACCACTGCGCCGCCGCGAACTCGCCGCCCCTGCTCTCCACCATCCGCACGACGTGCCCGCGCAGCCATTCGATCGTGCGCTGCGGGATCGGCATGACGTGGACCAGCTCCTCCGCGCCACGCCGCTGCGCGCCGAACTCCAGGACCGGTTCGCTCAGCGGGCGGTGTCCGATCACGGTCTCCGCGGGCAGCTCCTCCGGATGCTGCGGGACGATGAAGGCCGGCCGGCCGTTGGCGTCGAAGAGGGCGGCGTGGGTGCCCGCGAGCTCGCGGGGCGCGTGCGGCGGGAAGGCGCGGGTGTCCGGGTCGGCGGGGTCGCGGACCTCGATCGCGCCGTCGTCGCCGACCCGGAGCAGGTAGGCGTGCGCGCCGATGCCGGTGGTGTCGGCCGGGCCGCGGTAGTGGTCGACCACAAGGGCGACCGCGCCCGGGCCGAGCGGGGTGAGCTGGGCGGCGATGTCGTCGTGGTCGTGGAAGGGGCGCAGCGGTGCGCCCGCGTGGTCGGCGAGGGTGTCGGCGGTGATCCCGGTGGTCTCGGTGCTCGGCAGCCGCGGTTGCGGGCGCCCCGTGAGGTCCGCGAGGCCGCGCAGCGCGAGGACGCCGCAATCGAGGGTGCCCGGCGTCACCACCGGCTCCTCCGAGCCGCGGTCGGTGCGGTGCTCCGGGCCGATCACACCGGTGCCATCGGTGATCGGCGCGGGCCGCCGTGGCGTCGCGGTGGTCTCGGGTGTCGTGGCCCTCTCGGGTGTCGTGGTCGTCTCGAGGGGCGCGGTCCTCTCAGGTGTCGCGGTCGACTCAGGTGTCGTGGTTGTCTCGGGTGTGTCGGTGGTCTCGGCGAGCGAGGCGGAGTCCGCCGGGTGCTGCTCGGGTTCCGTGCGCGGGATCGGGGGCGGGGTGGCCGGGCGCTGCGAGTCGGTGCCCTCCGTCGTGGGCGGCGCACGCGGGAGATCCGACTCCAGGGTGTGGGCGCGCAGCAACTGCTGCTCCACCGCCGCCTTCTGCAGCGGCGTGGCGATGTCGCGCAGATCGTTCTCGGCGGTGGCGAGCGCGGACCTGGTCTGCTCCACCCGCGCCTCGGTCTCGCCGGTACCGCCGTCCCGGTGCGCCGCGGCGGCATCGCGATGGTCGGCCGCCGCCTCCTGATACCGCGTGATGTAGGTGGTGACGCGCGCGTCGGGCGCCGCGCTCCGGTAGTCCTCCGGCGAGACGTAGTGCACCGCCTCGCCCGGCGTGCCACCGGTCGCCCAGTCCCCCTTCGGGTTCCCGCTGCGCGCCGCCCGCGTCTCGGCCTGGTGGTTCACCCGCTCCGAGTAGGCAGGGCCACCGCTGATCTTGACCTTCAGCCCACCGTTCGCGATCGCCTCCGCGGACGGAGTGATGTCGACACCGCGCCCCATCATCTTGTTGCCGAGAATGATCCGGCCCATCTCCCCGCCGCCCGCGATGATCCGCTGCAGTTCGTCGTTGGCCCGGTCCTTGCTGCCGTGCGCATCGACCCACGCGACATCGAGCTTGTCGTAGGCCACCACGATCCCGCGCTCGGCCGCGGCCCGGTCGAGCGCCGCGGAGAGCCGGGCCACATCGGCGTTGTCCATGGCGATCGCGAGCTGTGGCGAGCCCTGCTGCTCCAGTTCGCCGGTCTCGGCGTTCCGGACGAAGGCGGTGTCGAGGATGTCGTCCGCCATGGCCGCGAACTTCTCCTCGCCGGACAAGAAATGCCTGGCGTCCGGGGTGCTGAGCTGCGACTTGAAGTACCGGTCCACCTTGGCGATCGGCCCGGTGCCGTACTCGCTGTGCATGGCGTCCTCGACGCCGCGCGGATTCCCCTCGGAGGGGGTGAGCAGCGTCCCCGACATGCCGGTGATGTGCTCGAAGTGGCCGCCGGTGAAGATCTGCTTGCCGGTGATGCTCAGCGAGTGCTGCGAATCCGCGGTGATGGCGAGCTCGTTCATCGCCTCCAGGTACTTGGCGAACCCGTTCCACCGGCTCGAGCTCTGCTTCTCCGGATCGTCCATGACCTGGTCGTTGGTCTGCGAGGCGATGATCTTGATCTTGCCGTCGGCGCTGACGTGGTAGTCCGAGTCCCGCTCCGGACCCCACCGCGCCTGGGCCGCGTGCGCGAACTCCGCGGCGTCGGCATCGCTGATCGGCCGGTCCGGGCCGAGCATGTCGGCGAGCCGGGCCCGGCCCTCCGGGGTGAGCCGGGAGTCGAAGATGCCGCGCCGCTCCGGGTCCTTGCCGAAGTCCGCCGGACCGAGCACCCCGCGCTGCTCGGCCTCGCGCAGCGTGCCCCAGATCTCGTGCACCCGCTGCGCGAACGCGTCGGTGGCGGGCCCGGCCTTCCCGGGTGAGAGCACGTAGTGGGTCTGTTCGTCGATCAGCTGCGCGTCGATCTCGTCGATGATCAGGTTGCCGCCGGGGAACGGCTGGAAGCGCTCGGACACGTCGAACTTCGCGGCGGCGGCGTCGAGCAGCTCGGTGTATTCCCGCAGCGACGGCGCCGCCTCCAGCTCCGCGCGCAGCTGCGTCAGCTCCGCGGTGGGCATCCCGGCCGCGGTCAGCCGGTCGACCACGGCCTGCGCCTCCTTGACCGCCCGGAAGCCGTAGTCCTGGGCGGTGCCGACGACGATCAGCCTGCGCCCGTCGACCCGCTCCGGGAACGGCTGATCCGAATCGAGGCGGTACACGTCGATACCCAGCCCGCGATCGCCCGCGACCAGGTTCTCGAACTCGTGCTGCATGTGCACGACGAGCGGATCGCTGCTGGTCATCACATGCGCGATCCCCGTCTCCAGCACCGTGCGGGTGGCCCGGGAGATGGCAGTCAGCTCCTTGCCCTCGCCGGTGTCCATCTCGACCGGGCCGTGGTGCATCAGGATCTCGGCGGTGAGCTGCGTCCAACGCAGCACCTTGCCGCCCGGGCCGCCGATCTCGCCGCCGGTGCCGCGGCGGAACAGCTCGATCTGGGCGGCTCGGGAATCCTTCTCCGAACCGGTCAGCACGCGCTGCTCCAGCTCCGCCGGGCTCAGCGTCGCCAGCGGCCCGGACCTGTCCTTCCCGGCCTGGATCTCGTAGTGCGCCAGCAGCGCCTCGGCCGCCGCCTTCGCGGCCGCCACCCGCTCCCGGCGCACCAGCGGGAAGGCGTCGTCCCGGCTGATCTGCCCGTCCTGGAACGCCTGCCAGGTGTCGGTGCCCGCGGTCTTCGCGGCGGCCATCAGGTCGTCGACGGCCGCCTCGACCGTCTCCCGGTGATCGGCGACGGCCTGGGTGTGCACCGCGCGCGCCTCGGTGATCAGGACCGCGTCGCCGGTCGCCTCGGCCGCCTCGACCGCCTGCCCGGCCCGGTCGACGCTGCCCGCGGATCGTTCGATGGTCTGCCGCACCTGCTGCTGGTGCCGCTCGGCGTGTTCCTGCGCGGTGACGTGGCGCTGGTACCCGCCGGGATCGCGCTTCGGCGGCGCGGGGTCGGCGGGCGGCTCGCCGAATCCCCGCTGGTCGCCGGGGCGGGGGAGCTGCGTCGCCTGGTCGGCGGTCACCGAGCTCTGGACGGGTGTGCTCGGCGCGGCGGTGAGCGGGGACGCCGGTGCGCCCGGCGTCGGGGACAGGCCGGTGCGGATCTCGCCGCCCGCCGGACGGCCGTCCGGGTGGTAGAGCACGGCGGTGACCGCGCCGATATCGCCGCGGCCGCGGAAGACCAGCGGGGACTGCTTCCCGGTCGCGGGATCCCAGACCCACGGGTTGTCGTTGCGGACCGACATCACCACGGCCCTGGCGCCGACACCGTGCCGATCGGCCGGGCCGGGCGAGGTCTCGATGACCGCCGCCCTGGCGCCGGGGCCGAGTTCGCGCAGCGCGTTGCCGACCGCCTCGGGGCCTGCGAAGGTCAGCAGGGTGCCGCCGGAGCGGCTCTCGAACTCCCTGGCGTCCATGCCCTGCGGGCCGGTCGGCGCGGTGGGCGGCTGGATGACGCCGCTGTTCGGGAAGCCCGCGGCCAGGTGGTGCAGGACCTGGCTGCTCGATTCGGCCCCGATTCGGTGCTGCTCGAGCGGGGCGTCCCCGGTGGACTCGTCGCCGGTGAGCGTGGCCGGGTCCACCCGGTCCGTGAATTCCGGTGCCAACGGTTCGTCCCCGGGGCGGAGCGGGGCGCCCTCCGGGTCGGGCTGCCCGAGCGCACCCTCTTCCTCGCTGATCCGGCCGTCACCGTCCCGGTCGTCGACCTGCAGTGGATCGTCGCCACCCTCGACCGGGGTGAGCGGCGGTTCGTCGTTCTGCTCCACAGCGTCGTGGAACGGGTCGCCGTTTTGCTGCTCAGTGACGGACTGGAGTGGGTTCCCGTTTTGCTCGGTGGGGGACTGGAGCGGGTTCCCGTTCTGCTCGGTAGGGGATTGAAGCGGGCTGCTGTTCGGGTCGGTCGAAGTCTGAAGCGGGTTCCCGTTCTGGTCCACGACATCGTGGAGCGGGTCCCCGTTCTGCTCAATGGGGGACTGGAGCGGGCTGCCGTTCTGCTCGGTGATGTCGTGCAGCGGGTTCGCGTTCTGCTCGGTGGAGATCCGGAGCGGATCGCCCTCCTGGATCGGACTATCGAGCCGATCGCCGCCGTTCGACTCGGCGACGAGCGGGGTGCGCTGCTCCTGCTGGGCCGCGAGCGGCGGGTCGGCGCTGCGGACCCCCTCGGCGGTGCCGGGCCGCGATTCGGAAACGGACTGCGCATCGTGCTGCGTGGACACGCTGTTCGCGTCGTGCACACTGCCCGCGCGGAACTGGTCGGTCCCATTGGCGGCGAAGGTGGCGTCGACCGGCGCCACATTCGCGCGGGATACCGAATTCTCCGTCCCGTCGGTGCGCACCGGCCCGGACCTGGACGAGCCGTCCGCGATGGCGGCCGCCGTCGAGTAGTCCCGCGGCGCTGGGGCGGGCCGCGCCTGCGCCGCGGTCGAGTCCGCCCGGCCCGGCGCGACCGGTCCGGGCGGCGTCCGCCCGTTGACGGTCGAGGCCGGTTCGGCGGGCGCCTGCCCCGGCAGCCCCCCGCCGGTGTGCTGACCGCCGGTCGTGAGCGCCGTCGGCGCCGTCGGGGCCCCGCCCACCTGCGGAGCGGTGCCGTCGCGGTACGGCGGCGGCGGATCGTCCAGCACGTCGTCGCTCGGCGCCCCGTCCTTCTCGTCGGACTTCCCCTCGAGTGCGAGGTTCTGGTGCGCGGCGACCGCCTGGTTCTGGAAATACCCGGACACCCCGTGCATTCCGCCCGCGATACCACCCGCGACACCACCGGCCAGCGCCGCCGGATCGAACTCCCACTGCCCGGTGATCGCCCCGTACCCGACCATGCTCGCGGTGGCGCCGACGAGGCCTGCGGGGATACCGGCCCCGATGCCGATCAACCCCCCCTTCCACCAGGTCATCTCACCGTGCTTGCTGACGACCCCGCCGAGGTACTTGCCCCCGAGGTGGCCGATCGGCGCGGCGACGCCCGCGGCGAAACCGCTCACGGCGCCGCTGACGAGGAACTGTGTGGTGTCGAAGTCCTCGCGGGTCCCCTTGGCGAGCTGGATTCCCTGCGCCAGCCCCTCGATGCCGAGCCCGAGCGCGGTCTCCTGCAGAATCTCGATGCCGGTCATCTTCCACAGCGGCATATCGGCCATCTTCGCCGCCCGCGAGGCCATGTGGCTGGCGAGCCGGGCGGCGATCTGCGACATCACGCCCATGCCCGCGGCTTCGATGATGGGCACCGTCCACGCGCCCCAGGCCGAGGCCAGCGCCCAGAGGATCTCGATCGCCATCACCGCGAGCGTGATGACGATCTGCAGCTTCGCGTACTCGACCTGCGTGCCGCAGTCGAACGCCGCCTTCGCCAGCCCCTCCAGCCCCTCGGCGATCTTCTCGATCGAGGAATCGCCGGAGAAGAAGTTCTGGAACTGGGCCACCATCTGCTCGGCGCCCTCGCCCGAGTAGTTCTGCGTCGCGGTGTCGGTGGCCGTCCGCAGCAGCGGGATGACGGCGGTCAGCGCGGTCGCGGCGTCGGTCCAGTCCTGGCTGAGCGCGAAGAGCTGGTCCTCGTCACCCTGCGGCCAGGACGCCCCGGCGAGGTAGGACAGCCACTGCAGCTCGGGCGGGATCTCGATGCTCAATGCTCAACCGACCTCGCGCTCTCCGCCCTGTCCCGCCCGGGGCGGATCGACCTGACGAACGGTACCGCAGTACCGGGGCCGCGCGCGCTGTCGCGGGTCGGATGCCGGTGGTGTGCGGACGGTCCGAAACCGCGCCTGCGGCAATTGATTCAACCACGGGAGAGACTGTTTCCCGGTGGTAGCGGAACGGTGCCCAACGTCCGCGTCCAGGATCGAAGTTACGTTACGTTCTCGTGAACGCCGGTGGCCGCGCCGCTCGAACCGGCGATCCCGCACCGGATTTGGTTTCGTCCGAATGAAAGCACTGTTGCGCGCGCGCATCTCGCGATAACGATGCGTTTCGCCCACTCCGAACGCCTTGACAGCGGCGGTGCCCGCCCGCGAGCGTGAGCCGGTGACGACACGCATCGAGCACGATTCGCTCGGCGACCGCGCGGTCCCGGCCGAGGCGCTCTACGGAGTGCACACCGCACGCGCGGTGGACAATTTCCCGATCACCGGGGTGCCGATCGGCTCGCACACGGAGCTCGTCCGCGCGCTGGCGGTGGTCAAACAGGCTGCGGCGCTCGCGAATCGGGAACTGGGGCTGCTGCCCGCCGAGATCGCCGACGCCGTAGGGGCGGCCTGCACGGAGATCCGCGACGGGGCCTGGCACGACCACTTCGTCGTCGACGTCCTGCAGGGCGGAGCCGGCACCTCGACGAACATGAACGCCAACGAGGTCGTCGCGAACCGCGCCCTGGAACTGCTCGGCCTCGACCGCGGCCGGTACGACCGGATCCACCCGATCGACCACGTCAACCTCGGACAGAGCACCAATGACGTCTACCCGACGGCGATCAAGGTCGGCCTGCAGGCCGCGATGGTCGGACTGCGGTCCGGGCTCGGCGAACTCGTCGCGGCGCTGCTCGGCAAATCCGAGGAGTTCGCCGACGTCCTGAAGATGGGCCGCACCCAACTCCAGGACGCGGTGCCGATGACGCTCGGCCAGGAGTTCGGCGCCTGGGGGCTGATGCTGCGCGAGGACATCGACCGCATCACCGAATCGGCGGCGCTGATCGCCGAGGTCAACCTCGGGGGCACCGCGATCGGCACCGGCCTGAACGCGCACCCGCGCTACGCCGAGCTGGTCACCGCCCACCTGCGCGAACTCACCGGCTTCCCGATGGTCACCGCCTCCGACCTGGTGGAGGCCACCCAGGACGTCGGCGCCTTCGTCCAGCTCTCCGGCGTCCTCAAGCGGACCGCCGTCAAGATGTCCAAGATCTGCAACGACCTGCGGCTGCTCTCCTCCGGCCCGCGCGCCGGTCTCGCCGAGATCGGGCTGCCCAGCAGGCAGGCGGGGTCATCGATCATGCCGGGCAAGGTCAACCCGGTCGTGCCGGAGATGGTGAACCAGGTCGCCTACCGGGTGATCGGCAACGACCTCACCATCACGATGGCCGCCGAGAGCGGGCAGCTGCAGCTCAACGCCTTCGAACCGGTGATCGCGCACTGCCTGTTCGAATCCATCGAGATGCTCGGCCGTGCCTGCCGCATCCTCGCGGACAAGTGCATCACGGGCATCACGGCCAACACCGAGCGGTTGCGCGAGATGGTCGAGATGTCCATCGGCGTGGTGACCGCGCTCAACCCGCACCTCGGGTACCGCGCGGCCAGTGAAATCGCCGCCGAGGCGCTCGCCACCGGGCGTCCGGTCGCCGCACTGGTCCTGGAGCAGGGGCTGATGACGGAGAGCGAGCTGGCCTTCGCGCTGTCCCCGGAGAATCTGGTGCGAAGGGTCGACCGGGAGCCGGTGCTGTGAGCCGGCGCGTCCGAGCCCAGGCACCGGTGCGAACCATCGAACGCAGGCTCAGTGCTCCGGGCGCAGGTCGAGCCTGCGCAGGAGCTGGGCATTGACGGCGACGACGACGGTGGACGCGGACATGAGCAGGGCGCCGATCTCCATCGGCATGGTGATCCCCCAGTGGGCCAGGACGCCTGCGGCGAGGGGGACCGCGACGATGTTGTATCCGGCGGCCCAGGTGAGGTTCTGGATCATCTTGCGGTAGGTGGCGCGGGACAGGGTGATGACGGACAGGACCGAGCGGGGGTCGTCGCCCGCCAGGACGACGCCCGCCGAGGCGATGGCGACGTCGGTGCCCGCGCCGATGGCGATGCCGACGTCCGCGCGGGCCAGCGCGGGGGCGTCGTTGACGCCGTCGCCGACCATGGCCACGGTGCGCCCGGCGTCCTGGAGGGCCTGAACCTTCGCGCCCTTGTCCTCGGGCAGGACCCCGGCGAAGACCTCATCGATGCCGAGCTGCGCGGCGACGGCGCGGGCGACGGGTTCGGCGTCGCCGGTGATCATGGCGACGTGGATGCCGCGCCGGTGCAGATCCGCGACGGCCGTGGCGGATTCGGGCCGGACCTCGTCGGCCAGGGCGAGGGCGCCCACCAGCTGCCCGTCGCGCAGTACGTGCAGCACGGTCGAGCCCTGCCGGGCCCACTCGGCGGTGCCGGGCAGCGGGTGCAGCCGGTGTTCGGTGAGCAGGCCGGGGCCGCCGACGCCGATCGCGCGGCCCTCGACGGTAGCCGTGACTCCGATGCCGTTGCGGGCGGTGAAGGCGGTGGCGGCGGGGATCGTCAGGCCGCGAGTGGCGGCGGCGTTGCGGATGGCCTTGCCGAGGGGGTGTTCGCTGTCGGCTTCGGCGGCCGCGGCCAGTGCGACGACCTCGTCCTCGTCGATGCCGGTGGCGGTGACCGCGGTGACGGCGGGCTCGCCGCGGGTCAGCGTGCCGGTCTTGTCGAACAGCACCGCGTCGACCCCGCGCATGGCCTCCAGGGCACGGCGGTCGGTGATCAGCACCCCACCTCTGGCGGCGCGTTCGGTGGCGATGGAGACCACCAGCGGAATGGCCAGGCCGAGGGCGTGCGGGCAGGCGATGACGAGCACCGTGATGGTGCGGGTGATGGCCGACTCGGGCTCGCCGAGGAGCAGCCAGGTCGTGGCGGTCAGTGCCGCGGCCAGCGCCGCGAACCAGAACAGCCAACCCGCGGCCCGATCGGCCAGCACCTGGGCGCGCGAGGTGGAGTTCTGGGCCTCGGTCACCAGGCGCTGAATCCCGGCCAGGGCGGTGTCCGCACCCACGGCGGTGATCCGCACGCGCAGCGCGGAGTCGGTGCTCACGGTGCCCGCCACCACCCGGTCACCCCCGGTGCGCCGGACCGGCCGCGATTCGCCGGTGATCATGGACTCGTCGACATCGGCGGCGCCGGACTCGACCGTGCCGTCGGCGGGCACCCGCCCACCCGGGCGGACGATCACCAGGTCACCGGAGCGCAGCTCGCCGACCGGAACGGTCGTGACAGCGGCGCCGTCGAGGCGCTCGGCCTCGTCGGGCAGCAGCGCGGCCAGCGACTCCAGCGCGCCGGCCGCCTGCCCGAGCGAGCGCATCTCGATCCAGTGCCCGAGCAGCATGATCACGATCAGCAGCGCCAACTCCCACCAGAAGTCCAGGTGGTGGTCGAGGACCCCGATGGTGGCGCCCCACGAGGCGGCGAAGGCGACGGTGATCGCGAGCGCGATCAACAGCATCATCCCCGGCTGCCGCGACCGGATCTCGCTGAGCGCGCCGGTCAGGAACGGGCGCCCGCCCCAGAAGAACATGATCGTGCCGCCGAGCGGGGACACCAAGGACAGAGCCTCCGGCACGGTGTACCCGAGCAGGTCGGCGAACATCGTGTTCGTGGCCACCACCGGGATCGCCAGCACCAGCATCACCCAGAACAGGCGCCGGAACCGCGCGACGTGATCACCGTGCTCGCTTCCGTGATTCTTGCTGTGGTCGTGTGCTCCCGCCGGAGCGTGGTGTTCGCTGGACATACTGGGAGTATATACCCCAGGGGGGTATTTATTCCCGCGTGCTCACGCCGGGATGGTTCGACGAAGCCGGCGTTGCGGCAGTTTGTCGAACAGATGTTCTAGACTGCCCGTTGTGGTCGTGCGAGATGAGCAGGGTGGCTGGGCCGGCCTCGGTTGGTGGGCATGGACAGATCCGGAGCAGATACGGGCCCGTCTCGAAGCGGGCGCCGCCCCCGATGCCCTACTGCGTGGCGGGCTGAGACCGTTGGACATCGCCGCCGAGCGCGGGTCTGCGGAGGTGGTGGCGGAGGTGGCGTCGCGAGTGGGTGATGTGGACGCGATGGCGTGGGGCCGTACCGCATTGTGGCGCGCGGTGTATGCCGACCGGCACGACAACGTCCGCGCGTTGCTGGCTGCGGGCGCCGATCCGGCGCGACCGATGATGGCGGGCTGGTCCCCGGCCCGGCTGAGCCTGGCTGGGCCGCATCCGCTGGTCGCCGCTGCGTTGTCGGCCTCCGAACAGGCCGCGGTCGAGGAAAGGCGCCTGCTGACGACGGCACTGGGCAGACCATCGGTCGACGGGACGAGCCTGGTCTGCGTCGCGGGCATCGACGCGGCCGAGGCGGTCCGCCGGTTGGACGCCGAGGTCGTGCCTGCGGATTCGGTGACCGCGGACGACACGGCGAGCTGGCCGATGTCCGCGGACATCGAGTCGACGATGTGGGCGACCGACGTACCCGGCGGCTGCGCGATCGTCCAACCGGGGTCCTACCATGCCTCGATGCCCGGCATCTCCGCCCGCCTGTCTCGCGGCACCAAATGCTTTGGGATGTACTTCAACCCGAAGGGCGGCTGCCAGGGCAGCACCGCTCTCGACGGTTTGCTCACCGGCTCGGATATCAGTCCCGCCCTCGACCCGTCCGGCGATGATTCCGCCGAGGACGTCCTCGCCGCGTACCTGTATCAGCACGATATCCTCGCCTACTGCTGCGCCTGGGCGGGGTTGCGTCCGCGGGACGCGCGCGCCTTCGTCGGGCCACCGGACATGTGGCTCCGTGTGCCCGACGGCGACTACCGGCACCGCCCCTGATCGCTCGGCTCCGGCGCGGTCGCCGAAATGTCCGGCCAGGGTGGCGAACGCGGCTCTCAGCTGATCTGGGTCCCGGACCAGCCGAAGCTGAAACTGTGCCCCTTGGAGGTGCACGACAGCGCACCGCGTCCGCCGCCGGTGCAGGATGCCCCGCCGTTGGTCAGGGTGCCGTCGATGGCCGGACTGCCGGGCCGCCCGTGCGGGCCGAACAGGCCGAAGGTGGGGTGAGCGGGCAGGAACGGCAGATCGATGGCGAGGTCGTGGACGGTGAACCCGAACAGATTGGTACCGCCCGGGATATCGCACCCCACATCACCGTTGGACCGGATCGCGCAATTCGACCCGGAGTAACTGAAATAGACAGTGTGACCGTCGATTTCGTCGACCGGGGACGCAGAGGCGGCACCGGCTCCCGACAGCGACACGGCGGCCACGGCAGCGGAAGCGACCAGGACAGTTCGCATTCTCATGACCCGACCGTAACTCACCACGAACAACAGTGTTCGCAGATTAGAACACGTTGACAGCCTCTATGTGGTCGGGAGCGGTCGAGCGCACGGCACTGCTGGGTAGCTAGATTGCCACCCATCGGTGCGCGAGAGGGGACTCGCGCTGCTGCAGGTAGCGACCCCGCGATGGCGGGGTACACAAGCGCCCTTGAACCTAAATCGCCGAGCGGACGTCGTCAACTTGGGCATCAGCACTCCTGCCGATCTTCGCTGATCGTGGGAACTCGTTCGCGGTTCGTGGGAGCCTGCTTCGGCCACGGGTACCGCAGAATTGCAGAGCGGAATCGGCCTACTCGCCACTTGGCCGCCGTGAGGCGTGGCAAGATGCGGCCGTGACGAAAATCCAAGTCGGTGCTGGTAAGACCATGCTGCAGGGGCTCGTCAAGACCCCTGGTGTGGGCCTCTGCGAGCTAATTTGGAACGCCTTCGACGAAGACGCGAAGGTCGTCAGTATCCGAGTTGAGTCCAATGGCTTGGGCGGCGTGGACCTGATCCATGTCGAAGACGATGGCAACGGGATGAATCGTCAACAGGCAGAGCGTTCGTTCTCGAAGGTTGGAGATAGTTGGAAGGCGGTGTCGGGCACCAAGAGTGATGGAGGGCGCGCCGTGCACGGAAAGCACGGTCGTGGTCGATACGCAGCCTTCGCGCTTGGTGGCTCTGTCAACTGGGTGTCCACCAGTATGGCAGTGGAGAAGAATGAGCTGACAACGGTCGAGATCAAGGGTGACTTCAGCAGCCTTGATCATTTCGATATTGATGTGCTGCCGACTCAAAGTAGTCAAACCGGAACTAGAGTCGTAATTGGCGCCGTAACGGAAGAAGCGGCGAAAGCCTTCGATGAGAGAACTGCGATTCATCAAAGACTGCTAACGGAATTCGCTCTGCATCTCGAAAGATATCCCGACTTTCAAATTGAATTCCTGGGAGCGACAGTCGAACCTGGAGCCGTTATTGCGTCGCGAAAGAAGATCGAAGTCAATCTTCCGGAGTCTCGGATTAGCGCGAACCTGACGGTCATCGAGTGGAAGCTGCAGAACGTCGAGCGGCGTCTGTACCTCTGCAATCCGGATGGCTCCATTGTCGGCGAAATGCCTCCTAGTATTCAGGCGGTCGGAGCCGAGTTCACCGCATATCTCTCCTGGGAGGGATTTACTCACGATCAGGCTCTTCTTCTGGAAGGTGACACTGAGACGTCAGCTGGCAAAGTTGTTCAAGCGGCGCGCCTCGCTTTGAAAGAATACTTGACGGATGCAGCTAGGCGACGGGAGGCTGAAACTATTTCGCGTTGGAAAAAGGAAGGCGTTTACCCGTATAAGGCGGAGCCAAAATCGAAGGTCGAGAGGGCGACCCGCGATACTTTCAACGTAGTAGCGATGGCTGCATCTCGAACCGTAGACGAGGCGAAGACTTCATCCTCGAAGGCGCTCGCCCTCAGTCTCCTTAAGGAGACTTTCGAAAATGATCCCGAGGCACTGCTTCCCATTCTCAAGCAATTCTCCAAGCTTAACTCGTCCCGTATTGATGAGTTGCGTGAGATTCTTGAGCATACCTCGCTGACCCATCTGATCTCTATGGGCAGGGAGGTAGGCGGCAGGATCGAATTTATAAGCGGTCTTAATGCTCTGCTGTTCGACAAACTTAACAAGAAGAAGCTACTGGAACGTACACAACTGCATCGTATTCTTGCCAACGAAACATGGATTTTCGGCGAGGAGTGGTCCCTCACTGCCGATGACGAGCGGCTGCAGGAAGTATTGAAGAAGTACCTCGCCAAGTTGGGCGCCGATGTCGAACTTGCTGGAACTCGTCCTGTGCTCCGGGAAGATGGAAGTGATGGTATCCCTGACCTAGTGCTTGGCAGGCAACTTGAGACCCGAGAAAATCACTTCAAGCATCTTGTCGTCGAGTTGAAGCGGCCCAGTCACCCGTTGAACGACGACGACGTGACTCAGTTGCGAAGTTACGCGAGTGCGATCACGAACGATGAAAGGTTCGACCAGCCGAATTCCTTCTGGGAGTTCTGGCTGGTGGGGAACGAGACGAAAAATTCGGTCAATGAACAGCGAGACCAGGAACACCTGCCTTACGGAGTGGTCCAGCACAGCAAGAAATATCGCCTCATTGTTCGGACGTGGGCGGAGGTGCTTGGTGATGCTGAGTACCGGCTGAAATTCGTTCAGAGGTCTCTGCAATATGAGTCGGATCGCGATTCAGGCTTAGCCTCAATGCGCGCCAAGTATTCGAGCTATCTTCCGCCTGAGGCCCTAGATCTTGTAGCCGCGACGGCCGACACCGACGGTGTTCCGGAGGGTGACGCCGAAGGTCCCGGCTCAAGGGAAATGACGGCGTAGGCCCGAAGCCGACCGAGCAGCGTTCACGCCTCTGGCAAGCGGGAACTCAAATCGCTATATGGATCGTGGCTGGGAGCAACGCGATTCAGGGGAAGCACCTCTGCATCGCTAGGTGCAGGTAGCCGACAGACCTTCTCGGCGCCCGCCGAATCGGCGCCCGACGGAATCTGGTCTGCTTGAGTTTCCGCAAGAAGACGACGAAGGTTCCCTGATAGCGCGATGAGCTTTTCTGCCCGATGGCGCTGTCCGCGCTTCCTCGGCGCGGATTGGGAACATGATGGGCTGGCGTCCTTTCACGTACGGCGGTGCGGGATCCAGGAACTGCCGGGCAGGAGGGCGCAGACGTCCTTTCGCGAGAAGTCGGGTACGAGTGGGTGCGGCTCGCCGGCTAGCACGGCCACCGCTGCCGCGACTTCGTGGATCGTCGCGCGGACGTAGGTCAGGGTGGTGCTGTCGCGTCCGCTGGGCTCGGCGTGTGCGCCGAAGGCTCGGGCGATGGCGTAACCGAAGTGGCGTTCGACCCAAGTGAGGGTGGTGTGGCGGAGCCAGTGGGTGCTGATCTGCTGGGTTGCGGTTGCGGCCCACGGGAGGTCTTGGCGGATGCGGTTCCAGATATGGTCGTGACGGCGGCGCGTGATGGCTCGTCCGTTGCGGTAGCGCAGGAGTTGGTCGTACTCGTCGCCGCATCTGCTTATCTGCGCCGCAAGCATGGTCATGAGCGTGGGGGAGACCGGTTGCCAGTGCAGGGTTCCGCCTTTGCCGTGCAGCCGGATCATGGATTCTGCGGGGTCGAGGTCGCAGGGGCGGATGGCGAGGGCGCTGCTGGTGCGGCAGGCGGTTTCGAGGTGCAGGCGCAGGATGAGGATGTCGAGTTCCTGATCGTCGCTGCCGGTGTTGGTGGCGGCGTCGAAGACCTGCTCGAGTTGGGTGGAGGACAGCGCGCGGCGGGTGCTGGGCAGGCGGCGTGGTTTGGTCAGGTGCACCGACGGGTCGCGGTGCGGGGAGACATGGCCGTCGTTGACGGCGAATCGGTAGAGGCAGCGCAGTGCGCTGACCATGTTCTCCGCGGCGGAGCGGCCGTCGCGGGAGTTGCGGCGGGCGAGCGCGGTCTGGCGAGTGGCCTCGACCAGGGTTTGCAGTTCCAGGACCGATGGTTCGTTCAGGCGCCGGTCGGGCCAGGTGGTGGTGAGACGTTGCCAGTACGACAGGTAGGTGCGCCGGGTGCCAGGGGTGACCGCTTGGGCTATTCGCGGTATGTAGTCGGCGAAGGTCGGGACGTCGAGATCGGTCTTCGAGTGGTTGAGCAGGTCGGCGGGATCGACGCCCATTCGTTCGAGCAGGGCTCGGGCCATGTCGAGGTCGTGGGGGGTCATAGCGGCTGCTGTGCGTCCGGAATTGCTGGGTGCAGCGCTTCGTAGGCCAGCTGCGCTGAGACTATTGCGACGAGGTGCGCGCCGGGTACGGCGAGGAGCAGCACGCTGTCGTCCGGTGCCATGCCGGCCGAGATCCGGACGCCTGCGGGAAGATGCACGTGTCCGGGCCTTCGGATCACGGCGTGGTGGGGCCGAGTACCGGCGGGTTGCAGAGCGATGATGTGGCGGCCGACCGTGAAGCGGACACCGTCTCCGACGGCCCATCCCAGTTCGCGGAAGATGCGGGTGCCGCTGACCCGGCCTCCGTCGGTGAGCACCGACGTCGTCAGCAACACGGTGTGCTGCCGGTCGGGTTGCGCGGGGACGGCGCGTTCGTGAATCGACACGGACAACTCATTTCTGACCGGTCCGCGGATTCTCCTTCCTCATCTTAGAACGCGTTGCGGATACCCGGCCCGCCCTGCGAGTTCTCGTGGCGGATCGACCGATCGAACTCGGGGACTCTGGCGAAGGATGCTACTTCGCTGTTCCGTGGGCGACTCCCGCGAAGAAGGACATCTCGCTGTCGCGGGACGCGGGTGGCTCGATTCGTCTGGTCCGCCGCCCCGGTGGACTGATAACCAGCGGTTCTCTGTTGTTCACCTATTGGCGGTTTCCGATCGAGGGTGTCCGGTTCCGCTCCCGCGTCCGGTGGGGGATGAGTTCGGTCGGGACCAACAGGGCGCACGCGAGGGTCATCGCGGTGTAGCCGGTGCCGAAATGTTCCAGGTCCGGAGCGATGACGGTATCGGCTCGCGTGCGAGCGGCAGTGGTGATGATGTAGGTGATGGGCATGTAGGTGTCGTGATCGATGGTGACGATCAGGGCCAGTCGCAGCGCCGATGCGCGAGCAAGGTCGTCGATGATCGCGCGGTGCGCGGACGCCTCACCGGACAGGGCGAGATTTATCACACCAATTGCTATGTTGCACAATGGATTTACCTCATCTCCGGAGCGGTTCGCTGTCTTGTCGCTCTTGCGTCGGAACAGTGAGCGCGGCGCGAGGACGGGCCGACGACGGCAAGGACTGCCGTTCGGGCTCTGCGGACTCTTGTGGGTTCATCGTTCGTCCGGTCCTTCGGGCTCGGAGGGGAGCACTCTAAGCAGCGGCGATTGCATGCGCGAATTGCCTTGATGACTTCTTCTGATGATGGACAGAAGGGGGCCTTCGGAGGGCTGATCCAGGCTCGGAAATTGCCGGGGCTCTGCCCTGGAGTGGGAAGTTCGATCAGCCTTCCCGAGCGGATTATCCCAACCTGGAGCCGCGCCATTTCGGCAGGTAACCAGATATCCGCGGGGAGATCGGCGCGAGTGATGAAGGTCCATCGATTCGCGCGCGGCTGAGTGATGATCGGTCCAAGGCGAAAGCCCTGTTCTTGCAGATGGATAGTCACCGTCAGGGCCAGAAGCGAGCGCACGATCAAGCCATGAAAACGGTGCGCTGGTAGTACGATGCGATTGATGTGTGGTGGGTGAACAATCGCTGGTAGGCCACCGGATCGGTTGTAACTCTCACAGAGTGAGTACGGGCTCCATCGGCTGTGCTTCACGGTCAATGGAGTTCCCTTCGGATTGTATATTGGGTGCATCCGGAACCGGTGCGGTATCGCCATCCACAGCAGTTCGCCGTGATCGCCGTGGATGTGCCCTCCGCCGGGTGGGCAGTGGAGTGGGGTCGGAAGGCTTTCCCGGTTCCGGATGCATCACCAGGTTGCCGATGTGGCGGGGCCGGTGGAAGGCAACCAGGACGCAAATTTCAGCAATCGGCAGCAATCGCCGGGGGATGCGGAGGGAGTGCGATGACCAGCGGGGAGATCGTCATGTGGACCGGGGCCGAGGTGAAAGCCCTGCGTGCGGCGGTTCGGCTGACCCAAGTCGCACTGGCCGAGAAGCTGAAATGTAGTCAGCGTGCGGTGAGCTTCTGGGAGAGCCGGCCCCTCGTCCAGGTCAGCGCAGCACATCAGGCAGGACTGGACAGAGTGCTGGCCGACGCGGACCATAGGGCACAAGATCGGTTTAAGAAGTTGATCGGAGACGATGTGGACCGGCGTAAATTCCTTGCCTCGACAGGCGTAGTCGTCGGTGCCTCGATGGTCGCCGGCTGGGATACGCCGACCGTCACTCCGGAAGCTATCGGGCAGCTGCGGAATACAATTCATTCGGCGATGTTGCTCGATGATCAGCTCGGCTCGGCTGCGGCGCAGCCGATCATCGAGGCGCAAGCGCAAACGTGTGCGACCTTGTTGCGGGATTGCCCGGTTCGTTTGCGAACCGAACTACAGTCGCTCACCGGTGAGGCGACGGCGAGTAATGCATGGGCGGCCTGGGATCAAGGGAATTACCGAGTCTCGGATCAATTGTTCGTGGATGCTTTCTCCCATGCGACCGAGGCCGGTGACGAGAATGTTTCGGCCGGCCTTTTGTGTCATCGGACTCAGCTCGCGATCTGGACCAATAACTATCAGTCCGCTGCTGACCTCGCCGACGCTACTCTGCGCCTTCCTGTCAACGATTCGAGAATGGCTGACTATGTGAAACTCCAAGCTGCTCAGGCGTACGCCTATTCAGGGCGGCCGCGGGAAGCGTGGGGATTGCTGGACAGGATCTCGGGCGATCACGCCGAGCCGACGACTCCGGACAAGTCCTACGCGTACTACATGAGCGAATGGTTGACCGGCTTGTTGACCAGCAAGAGTCTGGAGATGGCCGGGGAAACCCGCCGCGCTGTGGAGGTCATGGAGGCGACGGTGGATCGCGTCCCGGCCACGGACGTGCGGGATCGGGCGCTGGCATTGCTGCACCTTGCGAAGCTGACCGCACCGACGGATCTGGACCGGGCGTGCCGCGCCGCCGCTCATGCGCTGGAGCTTTCCAGGATCAACACCTCGCCCCGGCTACGTGAGGTCTACCGGGCCACCCGAGCGGGCCTGACGCGGTGGACAGGATCGGAGCCGGTGCGCCAGCTCGATGAAGTTGCTGCTCAGGTCAGGCTGTAAAAGTCGCGGGGCCGGTGGCTGTCACCGGCTTAGGGTCGCTGACCGGATCCGGGTAAGGGCGGCCCGGCATTCGGTGGCGAGGTCGTGCATCCCCGCCCGTACGGTCGAGCGGATCGCTCGCTGGACCTGGTGCGGTAGCCGGTGTTGCTCGGCGGACAGTACAGCGTCTCTGAATAGCGACGCGGCGGTATCGGGTTCGCCGGTCATTGCCATGACTTCGCCGCTGGTGATCTGCTCGATGATTCGCCACTGCGGTGCGGCCGGGACTCCTGGCGGGTCGCCGAGTCGCCGAGTGGCGTCCGGCAGTCTGCCCAGGTCGAGCAGTCCGCGGATCTCGACCTCTCGCAGCGCGAACGGTTGGAAGAGCAGGCCACGCGCGGAGTTGGTGTCCAACAGCTCGCGGTACTCGACCAGAGCGTCGGTGAAGGTGGCGGCATCGCCGAACTCGGCGGCGGCCCGGCAGAGGAACGCCAATGAACCGCCCCGCTCCTCTGCTCCGGTGGACAGCTCGAGCGACTGTCGGAGCCGGGCCACTGCTGCTGCGGTGTGACCGGCTTTACGTAGCTCGTTGCCGTGCATCCGTAGCGCGTGGGCGTGCAGGGCCTGGTCGTTCAGCTTTCCGGTGACCGCCACCGCTTGCCCGGTCCAGTTCGCCGCCGCCGGGAGCTGTTCTTCGGGCAGTACCGTTCCCAGCGACACCCCGAGTGCGATCCGCGCCCGGGCCAGTAGCACTACGGTGTCGCGTTCGAGATGTCCTTCGGCGGCGCGTGCCTCCAGCCGTGCCAGCAACGGCCATAGTTCGTTGACGGCCTCGACGGCGCGCCCGGATTGGCGCGCGATCTCGGCCAGGCGCACGGTGCTGTCCCCGAATTGCAGCATCGCCCGATATTCGGCGTCGCCGGTTCCTGTCACGCCGAGGACGTGGGCCGGGAGTGCGAGGCGGGTGGCGATGTGTTGGCGGCTGGCGACATCGGTAATCGCGCGTTTGCCGGTCTCGATCATCGACACATACGACTTGTCGTAGCCGAGAACTTCGGCGAGAGCGGCCTGGCTCAGGCCGTTGATGCGCCGATAGGCGCGCAGGATGGTCGGGAGATCGCGGGTGGCGAGTGCGGTAGCGGCCTCGGGCGCGGTCCACAGCCAGACCGCCGACGCGACGGGAGCCGTGGGAGCGACCTCGGTTTCACCCGCGCCGCCGGTGCTCGCCGCGCAGGTCGGGCACAGCGATGCGGCAGCGTAGCGGCCGGTCGTGACGTCGCACGCCTGGCAACGGAGGTCCCCCACCCCGTGCTCCCGTTTCAGGCGATCTCGGCGGAGCGCAGTTGCGCGAACCAGGTCATGATCGAGCGTTTGTAGCCGTCCGGCATCGGGAGGCCGGCGATGTCGTCCTCGCCGAACAAGCCGACCTCTTTGTGCTCGTGGGAGAGCACGGGGTCGGCGGCGGTGTCGGGGTAGCAGCCGTAGGTGACGATGAAGACGTTCTTCTCGGCTTCGTCGATGTAGTACATCCAGGAGTCGAGGATCGGGCCGGTTGTCACCGGCCACTGGGTCTCTTCGCTGATCTCGCGAGCTACGCACTCCTCGGGCGTTTCGTTGGGCTCGATCCGTCCGCCCGGCAGTTCCCATTCCTCGCGTTCGTTCTTCAACAGCAGGACCTGGCCGTCGCGGACGACCACGCCCTTGATCGACACCGAGTACAGGTGCGGAACGTAACCGGAACCAGTCATAGCGGCGACGCTACAGCCTCGGCGCCCGGCAGCGCGGTGACGATCTGTCACCCCTCTCGGCGTGACGATTCGTCAGTGGACACCTCGGGAATCGGAACGCACGGTGATTCCATGTTTGTTGACCTGCAACAGGATTGGGCCACCAGAGTCGCTACCGACCTCGTGGCCCGCGGCATCGCTCGCTTCGACCGGGTATACAGCCGGGAGCAATTCGTGACGCTCGGGGCGTCACTGGGACAGATCGTGCCGCACCGCGACAGCGAGAGCGACGGCGTGACCGCACTCGCGCATCAGGTCGACATGGAGCATCGGGCCGGTTTCGCGGGATTCGGAACCGCGGCGCTGGCGCCCCATACCGACCGTTCCGGCGTTGCCGACCCTCCTGCTCTGCTCCTGGTGGTCTGCGCTCGCAAGAGCACCACGGGCGGTGAATGTGTCGTTATCGACGGCTGCGAGGTCTACGCCGACCTGCTGATGAACAATCCCGCCGCCGCGGACGCTTTCCTGCGCTCGCGCACCGTCCTGTTCGGTGGCGCAGCCGGCTATCTGGGGTCGGTCTTCGAACACGCGCCCGGCGGACGCATCCGCATCCGATACCGTGCCGATAGCCTCGCCGATTTCGCACCCGCCCTCATCCCGTGGCTGCCCCTGCTGCGCGAGGCGATCCAACGGCACACGACATGCTTCGCCCTGGAACCCGGGCAAGGCTACGCGCTGCACAACCACCGCTGGTTGCATGGACGCAGTGCCTTTACCGGCGACCGTCTCTTCTACCGCCTCAGCCTGAGCCCGCACCCGGAATTCGAGATTCCTGCCGGTTTCTCTATCCCCGGTACCTCCTACCAGTCGAGTCCGGGGCTGGTCTCGGGTGCTGGAGCGGTGTCGGGGTAGGGGCTGAATTCGTCGCTGTCATAGGGCTGGGGGTCGTAGGCGGTGAGGTCGCCGGGGACGGCGGCATCGATGGCGTCGGCGATGGCCATTCCCGTCGGGTCCGGTTCCGGCTGTGGGGCTTGGTCGGGTTCGGAGCCCAGGGTGATGTTGGTCGACGGAATGTCGACGAGGTCTATCTCCAGGCGTGCCCAGAGGGCGGCGGCGGGCATCTCGTCGGGTAGTGGTCGTGCCCGGCCGGCCTGGGTGAGGTGGTGTTCGAGGTCGTGTCCGGCT
The DNA here is from genome assembly GCF_042667085.1 of Nocardia sp. NPDC057353. Classification (NCBI taxonomy): domain Bacteria; kingdom Bacillati; phylum Actinomycetota; class Actinomycetes; order Mycobacteriales; family Nocardiaceae; genus Nocardia; species Nocardia sp. NPDC057353. The sequence continues at coordinate 86,156 of NZ_JBHVAK010000006.1, read as the reverse complement.
CTGGCGGCGGTGTCGAGGCGGGCGGCGATGAGCGGCCAGGTGGGGTCGGTGCTGATGCGGGGGTCGATCCGGTCGACGGTGGGAGCCCACCGGTGCTGCGGTGAGTGAGTGTCGTCGCTGGTTTCGATGATGCGGCGGTCGAGTTTCTGTTGGTAGTCGCGTTCTGCGGCGGTGGGTCGGGCGGGGCCGGTGGGGCGGTGATCGGTGTCGGGGATGTGGAGTCCGGCTCGCCAGATCGCGAGGTCGGCGAGCAGGTCGGGGTCGGTGCCGAGTAACGGTCGCGCCCATTCGGGGGCAGTGGCTGAGGTCCACGTGCGTGTGGTGTCGGCGATCTGGCGGGCGAGTACGGCCACGATCCGTTCCCGTGCCTGCACGGGTGCTGTGAGGTCGGGGCCGCTTGCGGTGGCTGCGGCAGGGAGTCCGGGTGTCCAGGGCAGGGGACCGAGGCCGGTGGCGTGGCGGCCGGTGGGGTCGAGTCGCCAGTCGAGCACCGCGGCGGGGTCGTCGGCGGTGTCGAGCTCGCGGGCGGTGACGGCGGTGCGTAGCTCGGTCATGGGGTCGGCTCCGGTGAGGGCGAGCATGGCGAGGTGCTGGCGCAGGACCGGGTAGGCGGGGCTGTCGGTCAATCCCGGTACGAGGCGGTCGGCGGTGCGGTCGATGGCTTCGAGTTGCCCTGTGCCGAGGCCGTTTTCGGCGGTGAGTCCGAGGGTGTCGAGGTAGGTGTCGACGGCGTGGCCGATGCGGCGGGCGGGGTCGAGTGCGTCGCGGAGTTCGGTGTGGGCGGAGGGGTGGGTGCCGTCGCGGGCGAGGATGTGGTGCAGGTGCTCGACGGCGGTGCGAGGGTAGTGGCCGGGCAGGGTGTAGATGTCGCCTTCGGCGCCGTCGAGGGCGGTGGCGATGTAGGCGTGGTTGGCGTGGCGGCCGCGGGTCATGGCGACGTAGAGCTGCTGGCGGGACTCGCGGCCGGACAGCGCGACGTGGCAGGTGTCGGTGGTGATGCCCTGGGCGGAATCGATCGTGGTGGCATAGCCGAGGTTCAGGTGTTCGCGCACGTACTCGCCCGGCAGGCGCACGAGGGTGGAGGTGTCGCGGCCGTGCACACGCCGGGCGAGGGTCACGCCGTTGTCGGGGTGGACTTCGCAGACTGTCCAGGTGTAGCCGTTGCGCACCCAGTCGTGCTCGCCGAGGCGAAGGCGGGGGTCGTTGCGGCGGGTGCGCACGGTGTCGCCGGCCGAAGCGATCGAGCCGTCACCGAGGATCACGGACGGCTGTGACACTGCCCCGGTGGGCGAGCTGGTTGCCGCGATGCGGTCGGTGCGGGCGCGCAGGTTGAGCACGGCGGCGATGTCGTGGGTGGGGGCGAGCATGACCGCGTCGTGACCGGCGGCGATGTCGGCGGCCCAGGCGCGGTAGGTGTCGTCGTAGACGGTGCCGAGGTGCCCTGCGTGGATACGGCCGTTGTCGAGGTACCAGGCCAGTGCGGTGGGATCGCCCTCGCGCAGCCGCTTGGAGGCGAGTGCTTCCCCGCGGCTGGCGAAGCGCACGACATCGCTGAGGGTCTCGGCTTGCCGGGGTGAGGCGTGGGCCATGTTGGCTTCTACGCCTCCGGCGTCGATCGCGGACAGTTGGCGGTCGTCTCCGATGCAGCGGACGGTGGCACCGCGTCCGGTCAGGTAGCGCAGCATCCGCAGGCGTTTCGCGGTGGGGACGGTGATGTGTTCATCGACCATCACCAGCGTGGTGGTGTCGATGTCGAGCACCCATTGCGGCAGATTCGGCGGGATGCCCGCGGTTGCGACGGCGGCCGGTTGGTGGCGGTCCAGGACGTGCAGGAGCTTGTCGACGGTCTCTGCGCGGGCATCGATCGCCTCACCCAGCTCGGATGCGGCGGCGGCCGTGGGCGCCAGCCCCAGCACCGTCCCGCCCTCGTCTGTCCAGGCATTGGCGAGGACTCGCATGGCGGTGGTCTTGCCGGTTCCGGCGGGAGCGTTGGCGCTGTGCACGCGCATCCCTGCCGTGGCGAAGGACTCGATGACCCGGACCTGACCGGTGTTGAGGGTCTGGTTCGGATGCGCGGTGTTGTAGTCGGCGACGGCGCGAGCGACCGTGGCGGGTTCGAGGACGGCGCCGCCGGGCTCGACGGCGAGCGCGATCAGCTCGGCTTCGGCGGCCAGGGTGGATTCGGTGGTGTAGATCTGGGCGTTCGCGCGGGTGTGCACGGGGGTGCCGTCGCGGCGGCGGAGCCAGGTCGGGACCGCGCGGAGGTCGGGTTCGGCGGCGATGTCGGGGTCGCCGCGCGCGACGGCCGAAGACGGCGACAGCGCTCGGTTGAGTACTGCATTCGCGACCTGCGTCCAGTGTTCCGGGGCGACGGTGCCGCGTAGCTGGCGTTCGATCTCGGCGCGCAGGTTGAACGCCCGCCAGGTAGCCCGCTTACCCGACACCGCCGCGAGCGCTTGATCGGCGAGGTGGGTGATGAACGCGTGATCCGGTGCCGGACGCCGCGCGGGCGACGCTGAGAGTGCGCGTGTCATGACCGCATCCACCCCGGCGGGTCCGCCCAGTAGTTCCTCGGCCTGGGCTCGCCAGGTCGCGCGCTGTTCGGATCGTGAGGTCGGGGCGTGCTTGCCGGGCCGGGTTTCCAGCGTCGCGCGCTGGGCCAGTTTGTGCACCTCGTCGGGGGTTGGTTCGCGGCCGAAGGTGGTCTGCCAGGCGGCGGTCAGGGTGTCGAGGCGGTCGGTGATGGCGGTCCCGCGCCGCGACCACCGCGCGATCAGCGGCAGCGGGACGCCGACGAGTTCGCGAACCCGGACGCGGGCGGGGTCGCGGTCGGGCCGGGTGTAGAACTGCGCGCCGATCGCGGTTTCCAGGTGGTGTTCGAGGCGGGTGTCGTAGATTTCCGACACCGTGACGACGGCTTGGTGGATGACCGTGCCGTCGATGGTGCGCCACTTGCCGTCGTGGGTGCGGACGCGGTTGGCGATCAGGACGTGGGTGTGCAGGTCGGGGTCTCCGGCTCGGGAGTCGCGGTGGTCGAAGCCGGCGGTGATGCTGCCTTGCACGTCGACCTGTCGGACGCCGTTGCGGCCGAGCCGGGTGAACAGCGCGTTGTCCTCCAGCCAGCGCAGAGCGTCGGCGACTGCCGCACGGTGGGCGGTCTCGATCTGCTCGGCGAGTTCCGGGGTGGCGATCGCCCATAAGGCGGAGACGGATTTGACCGGGCTGAAGGTGAAGTCGAATCCCGCCACGGCGGTGCGGTCGGGGCGGGAGTTCTTCGCTACCCACCCCGACAGCTCGCGCGGGTCCAGCGGGGCGCGCCCGTACTCCGCGGTGAACATCTCGGTCGCGACCGTGGTGCGAATCCGTGCGCGGACCTCGTCGGGAATGTGGGCGGTGACGCACTCCCCGCGTTCGGTGTTGTGCTCCCGGTACGCCTGCGCGACCACGGCGCGGTAGCCGGATTTCGAGGTGTAGACCGCGTACCGGTTGCCGAGGTCGGTGGCCTTCTCCGCGAGTTCGGCAGCGCGGGCGGGTGGCAGGCCGGCCGCGCGGTGCTCGGCGGCGGCGCGTTCGCGGATGCGTTCGGCGTCGGGGTGGATTCCGGTCCCGAACAGGTTGCGCATCTGGTCCTCGGTGACTTCCGTTCCCTCGATCAGGCCGAGGGCCGATAGCCCGGTGCCGTGCCAGGTTCCGGGGGCTTCGCCGTGGTCGTTGTAGTACTCCGACAGCGTGGTCCGCCCGCGCGCCGTGGTGTCGTTGGCGGCGGTGTTGCGCAGGTAGTACTCGTAGCCGTTGCCTGCGGCGACCTTGTGCATGGTCGCGACCATGCTTCCATGAAGCGCCTACTACACTTCGTAATTCAAGTGCGTAACTCTTGAACATAGCGTGAGCAGGCACAATTCGGGGCCCGAACGCACCCGAGATGCAAGATGTCTGCTTGTGAGGGTGTAGTGCTATGGGGGTGGGGGGTATGTGGCGGGGGGTGAGAGTGGCTGTGGGCCACCCCAGGGTGGTATAGACCTAGCACAAATAGTGCGGTAAAAAAAAAAAAAAAAACAAACCCCACCCCAACACAAAAAAAAAAACACACAACACACACACACAACACACAAAAAAAAAAACAAAAAAAAAAACCCCCACACACCCAAAAAAACCA